>JBKQTH010000023.1:0-19668 GCA_052143275.1 Ktedonobacterales bacterium
GCCACGAGTTCCGGTAACATTTGGTCGTCCAGCTGCGTCTCTTAGATCAAGAGTCGTCTTGTTGCTCGCCAAGGAGCGCTGGCTTAATGTCGCAACCGGAGAGTGGGGATCACACAGACGGAATCCATAATCGGCAACTCCGCCATAGGCGCGTGGTGCGGTGGCTGGACGGCCTGGGAGCGATTCTGATAGTGGCCGGGATCGTCGGTGTGTCTCTCTCCCTCTTTGGATCTTATCGATCAGCGGCGGACCGCCCTGGCCCTTGGGCAGACTTGGCGGAAGTGACGAGTGAGGCACGGGCAGGTGGACTGAACTTTGTCATGAGCGTTATCCCAGGACCGTACGTTGCGGATGAACTGCTGGTGGTGAACCTCTCGCTTACCAACTATTCCGCCACCACTTTTGAGCTCCAAGGGTCTTCTAGGGAAGCTTTAGCACAGGAATGTGGGGGCGCTCTTTATGTATCGATAAGCAACGGACCGGGCACCCAGAATTACTTTCCCGATTCTGGAGCCCGCTGTCCTTTTATGGAGACCGAACTCAAGCCCAGGGATACCATTTCGTTCCAAGAATTCCTGCCCCTGCTCCTTGGCGGCGAGGTCACTCTACAGCCAGGCGCGCAGTTCCTACACTCAGAAGTGTGGCCAGATGGCGAGCACGTAACCACTCCTGGCACCAGCCCACTGGATGGCCACTGGCCATCTATTACCATTCCGGTCTCCTCAAGTACTCCTCCTGATCGCCAGATAACGCTTCGGCAAGTGGGAACCCAGGTGGAGATTGTCGCACCACTCCTGGCTCTCATCAACCTTTACTATAACTACCAGATCATGTGCAGCCTCCCTCAAGGCGGCAGCGAATTTGATAGCAACGCCGGGTGGGAACCCCTCTCAACGCCAATTCTGCAAGAGCCGGCCTGTTCAGAGCCCAGCACTACCAACCTTCAGTGGACCTATGAAGTGGGCTCACCTGGGTTTGCCATCGCCGAGGGTGTAGAAGGGTAATCGCCGCTCGCCGTGGATCCGCAGTGCAGCGAGCGGCTACCTGCCGGCCAAAGTTGAGACACGCGCATATCTGTTTTACAATGTGGGCAGTGAGAGGAGAGTATGCGGCATGAATTCACAATTGGACGTGGGGTCAGAGACATCGCTGGCGTCAGATGACGCTCGTATTCGGTCGCTCTATCAGCAGCTGCTGGAGAGCTGGAACCAGCGCGACGTGGGTGCTTACGTCGCGCTCTTCGAGACGGAGGCCAATGTCATAGGATTCGATGGTAGTCTGATGAACGGTCGTGCCGAGATTGAATCCACCATCAGGCAGATTTTTACCGATCATGTCACCGCCGCGTACATTGGCAAAGCTAGAGGTGTACGTTTTCTTACTCCTGAAGTTGCCGTACTTCGTGCGATAGTCGGCATGATTCCGCCAGGTAAGACTGACATCAATCCAGCGGTCAACGCCATGCAGACACTGGTAGCGGTAAAGCAAGACGGGCAATGGCGCATTGCTTTGTTTCAGAATACTCCGGCACAGTTTCATGGCCGGCCTGAAGCGACTGAGGCTCTTACCAGCGAGCTCCGTCAATTGTTGTGAAGCCTCTCTAATTAGTCCACGTGGGAATGAAGACGGTCAGGAGAAAGGTAGCGTGAAGAACGCTATGTCTGAACTGTATGCCGGAACGGCCGCTCTGGAGTCTGGAGAACGAGTCAGGCAGATAAGGAAAGAAATGCCGGCGGTAGAAAACACAGTATACCTCAACACCGGCACCTGCGGGCCGCTGCCGCGGTGCACAGTAAGCGCAATGCAAGAAGTCCAGGAGGAAGAGCTGCTGCACGGCCGCATCGCTCCCAATCACTACCCGCATCTGGCAGCAACCATCCAGGAGGTAAAGGAGGTGGCGGCCGATATCCTTGTCTGCGATTCATCTGAACTTGCGCTTTGCCGCCATACCACCGACGGTATGAACCTGGCGCTTGCCGGCTATCCCTGGCAGACCGGCGATGAGATTCTGCTTACCAACATCGAGCATCCAAGTGGTCTGTTGCCAAGCTTCCTAGCCCACCGGCGCTTTGGGGCAAATGTGCGCGTTGTCGACATTGGCCTTGGAGGTGGGGAGACCGGGTCGATCGTCGCCGCTTTCGAGGAGAGTATTACCAGCCGAACACGCATGCTGGTGCTCTCACATATCCCTTACACCACTGGCGCGGTATTGCCGCTCAAGGATATCGTTTCCATGGCGCACGATTATGATGTACTGGTCATCGTTGACGGCGCGCAGTCCTTTGGCCAGATTCCCCTCGATCTGCATGACCTTGAGGTGGATTACTACGCCTGTCCCGGACAGAAGTGGATGTGCGGTCCAGAAGGCACCGGCCTATTTTACGCTCGTGCCGGCAGCCTGGAACGCATCGAGCAAACCTTTGTCGGACCGTTTGGCATGCGCCAGCAGACCCTTGATTACCTTGGAGCTACCTACGAGGCCGCCGCGGGCGCGGCGCGGTTTGATGTCGGTGGCATGAATCTACCGCTGCTGATTGGGCAGATGACGTCGATGCGGTGGATACGTGAGAAAGTGGGACTGGACTGGGCGGCAGCTCGAATTGCGGCTCTGGGCTCGTACGCCTACCAGAGGCTATCTGAGCTGGACGGTGTGACGTTGGTCACGCCAGCGGAACGGATGGCCGGCCTGATAACGTTTGTGGTCAAGGGGATCGATGCACAAGACCTGTCGAATCGCCTCCACACTGAACACAACGTTATCATCCGCTACGTCGACACCTATATCAACAACCCGCGTGGTAATCGTCTTTCCGCCGGCTTCTACAACACCGTGGAGGATATCGATCGCCTGGTCGAGGCCATCGCAGCCATCCGCCGGACAGGCTCTCCCACCTCTTGAGCCCGTGGAGGCGGGAGGCCTTGCTCGTCCTTCATTGGCCGCTAGCTTGCCACGAGTGGCAAACCGTCTACGGAAACCTGGGTGTCAACTGTGGCTGGAGCCAGACCATCTGAGGTAACTACCATTTCGATGAGATACGTCGAGCCCCCGACTACATCCTCCTTGGCAGTTTTCTTGTTGGGGATAACCATGAGTCCGCCAGTCGGCACGCTATCTATCATGACGTCAACTATGCCGCCGCCTTTTAGCCAGCCATTGGCCGTTCTTCCATTTGGGCGAGCACGAATCTGGTAGGTGCGCCGTGTGGTGGGGCTGCTAGCCAGAGCAAACACCCACTCGCTAGTATCAAGTTCGGCCGCCTCAGGCGACGAAAACGACCCGGTGCGCTGAATCGAGGTGAAGCCCGATTGACTGGAGCTTGCGGAGGCGGCGGGGGAAGCCGGAACTGCTGGGGCTGAGGGCGCCGGTGTCGCGACGGGAGCCGCCGGTGTCGCGACGGGAGCCGCCGGTGCCACAGATGCATCCACTGGAGTTGCGGTCGCCTTGGCGCTCGAGAGTGCATCCGCAGAGCGAGGTGCGACGGCAATGAATCCGGCACCGACAATACCCACTGCTAACAGGATAGTGCCTATAATACTGATAATACCTGTGGATACTACTCCAGCTACCGCCAGGATGACCGCGACGAGCCCGGCGACTCCGATGATGAGAAATGCCCAAAGCAGGGATGATGGTGTCGATTTACTCACGACAATGACCCTTTCACCTGGTATGTGCCGGCTACCAGGCAATCGCCGTACCGGCACCAGGAAGCCCATCTATCAAGTGGGCGAAATTGTAGCAAAATGCCGGGCAACTGTCAAGATATCAGTGGTTTGGTGCTCAGCACTTGTGGTTAGGAGAGAGAGCCAGGCGGGCCATATAGACCGCCGCGATCGCTCGGGCGTCGCGCAGACGTCCACTAGTCACCAGAGAGTCCAGCTCCGCCAGCGGAATTCGCTCAATGCCGACAGATGTCAGTTCGTCTCCGGGCAGCTTATTGGCCTGTAACTCACGCCCTAAATACAGGTGGGTACGTACGGAAAGGTACTTGGACCAGGGCCGTACCTCGCCAAGATAAATAAGGCTTTCTGCGCGGTATCCCACTTCTTCTTGCAGCTCGCGATTGGCGGTATCGCCAAGAGCTTCCTCGTGCTTGACCGTCCCTCCCGGAAGGATCAGTACGGGCTCGCCACCAAAAGCCGGCGATGGCTCAACCCCAAAGAGCACGGCATCGGAGGCATCGATGGCCAGAGTGAGCACCTCATCAAACGATTGGATAAAGGCCTCCCCCTCCTGGTCGGTTTTCAGCGAAAAGTAGTCTGATTGTCTATTCATACCTGATCTCTCCTGCCGATAAATACTGCTCCAGTAAGGGATGGCGCTGCTTTAGACATAGTATTACACGCCCGTCAAATGACCAGCTTGACAAGGGAGCGCTATCCTGTTACGGTAGAAATCGTTGCCGATCCACCACTCGGTGACTGAGAACAAAGGAGACCGTCATGGCTGAGGATACACGTTTCCAGGAATACGAAAAGATAATGGAAGAGACCGGGAAACTAAGCGATCGTCGCCAAACGGTGAGCGACCTGTTTTTAGGTGTCAATAGTCTCTTTCTGACCGCTGCCGGATTCTCAGCAGTTGCCAGTAATTTAAAATCCTGGTGGTCCACTGGCATATGCGCGGCCATTGCCGTAGTCGCGTTAATGATAAACATTACCTGGATACAGCTGATCCATCGCTATCGCGCATTGGTAGATTTGCGTTTCCGCTACCTTGAAGGCCTCGAGAAATCGCTACAGTCGGACGGAGCGTTTGGAACGATTAGTATGGCCTCGGCCGATCGCAAGAAGGTAGATCAGTACCCACGAGGTGTGTTTGGGGTTGAGGCAATTGCGCTCTATTCGAAGGGTCCACGGGTCGGCATCTATAGGCTGGAGCGCCGGCTCATACTCATCTTTATATTCGCCTACATTCTGCTGACAGCGATTGTCGCAGCGTTGACATATTTGATAATAAACGGTGTGCTTCCCCCGCTAAAGTTGACGTAGAGGTTCCGTATGCCACACCTCAGTCGTAAGACCGAGATCCTTGAACAGATTTCGGCTACCCATCTACTGCTCGAGGCTCACCTCTCCGCCTTTGACGACTCACAGATGCTACAGCCCGGCGTCAACGGTGACTGGACGGTAAAAGATCTCGTGGCGCATATCACCTGGTGGGAGCAGCACCTGCTCCGCCGGCTGGCAGGTGGGCGAGATGACCTCTACCAGGAGGGCATAAGTGTGCAGGATGCGACTGACCAGGCAAATGCCGTGATCTTTGCCGCCAACCAGCCGCGGCTCCTCTCTGAAATCCTGAACGAATTTCATGATTCTTATAGAGAAGTGCTTGCGGCAGTCGAGGCACTTACTGAGGAGGACGTAGCTATGGCCGACACCTACGAGGCCATAGCCTGGGATACGTTTCGGCACTATCCTGAGCACACCGCTATGCTGCAGGCCTGGTTCAACCGCGCCACACCCGACGAAGGGTAGCCGGGTAACCGCAGACAAGCCATTTCTCCCCAAAGGCTGGGATGCTGCCCCGGTGAGATTGCGAGCCACGGAATGCACCTGAGCTATACTCTCGGGCTTGAGCTGGCAGAGCGCTGGCGACGAGAGCCACAGGCCGCCCGTGGAGGCAGGGATGTACCTTCTGGACAGGTGCTTCTAAGCTGCATGCTTATGGTGACTGGTCAGAAGAGGCGGATCAGACTGGGTAGAATGGTACTCCAGGCAACACCTGCTCTGGGCGGTAGATATCGGGCAACTGGATCTGTGCAATCACCAACCCCACCTGATTAGGTGGACTGAGCGCCACACGGCCACCAATGCGTTCGATGTCTCGTCTGGCCGCCTCGACACGGTCGGCATTGGGCTGGGAGAGTACAGCCTGGTAGGTAATGAGTCGCATGGCATTCCCATCGCTTCTACCGTTCGTGGCAGCCAATCTATTCCTGGCTACCGGAGCGATTAGGGTCGTTGACCATACGCGATGAAGAATGGAGTCACGCTACGGCACGCTAGAGTATTGAGGTCGGCCTGCGCTTGAGCCATTGTCTCATCCCAATCCGATTGTTTGACCAGACCCTGCGCCACCGCGATTCCTCCGAGGCCCTTGCCGACAGAAATGAAGTCTGCTGCCACCAGTGAGCCGAGTCGCCCCCCATGCTCGCCAGTGGGCAAGTCGATTCGCCGTGCAACCGTGTTGATCAGACCCGCTGCCTGGATATACTGTCCGATTCGGCTTGCATCTATGACATCCACTGCCCAGCGTAGAGAAAGCTGGCGCATCCATTCCGCAAGTCGGTCGACGTTTGGTCCACCATTGATAGGACCAATTGACTCGACCAGCTCCACCCAGCCTCCGGACCTGGTTATTCGAGCCAGCTCGCCAACGACAAAAGGCCAGCGATCATGAGGAATGGCGGCGAAGAGCAGACGCTGATGAACATAGTCGAAGGTATCATTCGCAAATGCGAGTCCTTCCAAAATGTTACCGGGGATGAACGAATAGTTGTCTGGTCGCATATCTGCTCCGGCACTGGCACCAGCTTGCTGATCCACTGCCGGTGGCTTGACGTCGACGCCGATGACATTCGCCTGGGGGAAAAGGGTGGCCATCTCGATGGCCCAGCGGCCTGTCCCAGTGCCAGCATCCAGGATACTCTTCGGGGATCGAATCGGTGCAGCATAGTTGCCTTTAAAGGCTTGCCGAAGCATGTAATGCTGAAAAATCGAGGCGGTTAATCTCTTCCATATCTGCCGGCAGTGCATAGGGCACGCCAAGCACCCGCTCACGGCCAGCGATCATCATTGTTGGGGACCCATCGAGCTGCATCAGACCAGGCTGAGCCATAGAGACCGGTTTCTTGCGTCGGAACCATCCAAACCAGCTCATTTTCGTCACTCTCAATCACTTGTACTAAGCGGTGTCTGCAGAGACGAGACGCGCTTTCTAAATCAACCTTACGGTCGGCGAACATCTTTAGGATACGCGCGTTGTCAAGTGATGGGCGGTCAGTGCTGGCATGAGATTGGAAGAGCTTCGTGATGGCAGGATAGGTGGTCAAACAGCAGAAGACTACAACTTCGTGTCACAAAAATTTGCACGAAGTTGTAGTCAGTTCTGAAATAGTAGAATAGCGGCGAAGATAGCCGCAAATTAGCACCTTCCTGCGCCTACCGCGCTGATGAGGTGCCGGTCCCCAACCATAGTATCACCGAGTGGCAGCCACTTCGCTGCATCTGGATAGAGTGACGCTGGCCACCCGCTTGCACCTCCTGGAAATCTGTCGCACGGCCGTCACATTGCCCAGCAGGAGTTCTGGGAGACGATGGTGTGGTCAGTCTTGCGCAGCTCAGCTCTTCTGCACATCTGCGATCACGTGCTCCAACGGCGTGGTGCGGCCCGCCTCCCATGCTACTGCGAAGGCCTCGTCGCCCAGCGCTGTGCGCACGGCCGCGACGGTCCGATCATAGGTGGGGGAGTCGGCCGGCCAGATCAGCACACCAGCACGCTCACGCAGCGCCACTGCCGCTCCATACAGGCGCGCCGCGGCGTCGGCACGCCGCTCCGCCCAGGCTACCTCGGCGAGTCCCTCCAGCGATCCGGCGATCTTCTCCGGCGTGCGTGTCTGCCAGGCGAGCCGAAGGCTCTCTTGGAGCAGCTCCGTCGAGCGCCTGGTGTCGCCCTGGGCACAGGCGATACGCCCCATGTTCTCTAGAACTGTCGCGACGCCCGTGAGGCGCCCCAACTCGCGAAACAGGGCGAGGCTTTCCTCCAAGAGCGCCAGCGCGCGGGCCTGATCGCCTAACCTGACCGCGATGTCGGCAAGGTTGTTCAGCACCGACGCGATCGTCTGCTGATTGCCGAGGCTGCGGGAGATGGTGAGAGCTTCTTCGTACAAGACGATGGCGCGGGGGTAGTCTTGCTGGACAGAGGATGCCATCACCGCGAGGTTCAACAGCGCGTAGGCGATGCCGCGGAGGTCACCCACCTCCCGATGCAGGACCAGGGCCTCCTCATGCATAGCCATCGCACGGGCATAGTCACCCCGGTCGCGCGCCAAGAATGCGAGTTGCTCGAGCGCCTCCGCGATGCCTCGTTGGTCACCGAGCTCGCCGTACAGGGCCAGCCCCTCGTCCAGCAGCTCAGTGGCGCGCACCGTGTCGCCGCGGAGGATGAGCTCACGTCCAAAGCGGACGAGCACCTCGGCGATACCGGCCCGGTCAGCGAGCTGCCGTCGCAGGGCCAGGCTCTCCTCCAGATAGGCGTCCAGGCGCTGCGGGTCGCCCTGGGAAGTCAGCAGGACGGCAGCACCAAGGAGTACCTTCGCCCGCGTGTTGGCGGTGACCGCGGTGCCAGCGCCAGGTCCAGCCAACGTCAGCAACTCCTCGATCCAGGTGCGCCCCTCGCCGAAATAGCCGCCCGTGTTCCAGTACTGGCATAGCGCGCCTGCCAACCGCAATCCCACCTCCACTTCACCTGCGTCGCGCGCCCACCCCAGCGCGGCCTGCAGGTTGTGGTGCTCCGCGCGTAGCCGCCCCAGCCACTGCACCTGATCTGGTCCGCGCAGCTCTGGTTCGGCCCGCTCGGCCAGCGCCAGATAGTACGCGGCATGCGCGCCCTGGATGGTCGGCGCCTCACCGCTGGCCTCCAGCTGCTCACGGGCATACTCGCGGATGGTTTCCAGCAGGGCGAACCGCGGTACACCGCTCCTCTGCTCCTCCCCCTGGACCAGGCTCTGATCCACCAGGGTCCTCAGCCCGTCCAGCACCGCCGTCTCCCTGTCTGCCTCGATCATGCCTGCCTCGGTGCAACAGATGGTCTCCGCTGCCTCCAACGTCCAGCCGCCGGCGAAGACGGCCAGGCGACGCAAGAGTACCTGCTCTCCCGCCGCCAGCAGGTCGTGGCTCCAGTCCAGAGCCTGCCGCAGCGTCTGCTGCCGCGGTGGCAGATCCTGGGCGCCGCCGGTCAGCAGCGCCAGCCGCTGGTCTAACCGTGCCAGCAACGCCTCAGGGCCAAACAGCTTGATGCGCGCCGCCGCCAGCTCGATCGCCAGCGGCAGCCCATCCAGCCGGAAGCAGAGGGCCGCCACGGCCGGCGCGTTGTCCGGGGTCAGCGCGAAGGTGGGCTTGACGGCGCGCGCCCGCTGCACGAAGAGCGCCACCGCCGCATACTGCCCCAGGTCGTCCACCGCCGGCAGGCACGCCAGGTCAGGCAGGGCGAGAGGAGGCACTACCAGCTCGTGCTCCCCCTGCACATGCAGCACCGCCCGGCTCGTGACCAGGGCTTTCACCTGGGGACACGCCGCCAGCAGCTGCGTCACCTGGGGCGCAGCGGAGAGTACCTGCTCGAAGTTGTCCGGCACCACCAGCAGGTGCTGCTCGCCCAGGGCCGCCGCCAGGGTGTCGAGCAGGGGCTGCCCGGCGGTTTCGCGCACTCCTAGCACCTTGGCGAGGGCGGGCAGCACGAGAGCGGGGTCGCGCACCGTGGCCAGGGGGACGAAGCAGACCCCGTCCGCGAAGTCAGCGGCAAGCCCGCCAGCCACCTGCACCGCCAGCCGCGTTTTGCCGACACCGGGCGGCCCAGTCAGCGTCAGTAGACGCACCTCAGGCTGGCGGATCAGATGGACTGCTGCGGCCTCATCCCGCTCACGCCCGATGAGCGATGTAGGAGGTAGGGGGACTTGAGACAGGAAGTGGGGCTCGGCACCCGCCGCACGCATGTCCGGGCGCCCCAGTGCGAGGAATAGCGCACGCTGCTGTGCCGTTAAGCCCAGCGCACCAGCGAGCAACTCGAAGGTCTTGTGACGCGGGAGGCGATTGATTCCGCGCTCGAGGTCGGCAATTGTGCGCGCGCTGACCTGAGCGCGGGCTGCGAGCGCTTCTTGGGTGAGACCTGCTGCCGCCCGGTAGCGCCTCAGCAAGGGACCAAATGCTGTCTGTTCACTCATCACGGCGCCTCGAGTCCTCTCTGCCGCCAGAGGAGAAACCTGCACTTTGGGGAGTATAGCATGTCAAGCCCTGCCGAAAGCTGTGGGAAAGCTGTGGGTCTTTTTCCTGGTGAGAATCACCATCAATGGGTACACTCTTCCGTGGAACAGCACTGATACCAGTTTGTCTTGGGTCGTTGTCGTGGCTGCGAGCGGCCTGCGAAGGCATACGCCCAAAGAGGTGCACTTATGGAGATTTGGAGGGGATGGACGGCGATGGCGCCAACGCCCACCATCGGGGTGCTCACCTGGACCGAGTGGTGCGCTGTTGCCAGACGCACCGCTCGGGGTGAGCAGTGCCAGCAGCAAGGCGTCCTGTTCAGTGAGCGGGAGCTCGCGCGCTTATCGTTCGTGCGGTGGCTGTGTCAAACCGGTCGACTTGGCTCACGAGAACATGACGACATGTGAACGCGAGTCGGTGTCAGGGGTTGGCTGAGCTGTGGGCCGTGTTGCAAGCGCTCAAACAGGTGTACCTCTTTCGCGTGCGCGATAACCTGCGGGAGTTACAGCAATGAGGCCATGTGCCAGGTCTGGAGCGATAACGGTATGGAAAATACGAGCCAGATACATGATCGTCAGTCGGCCCAACAGAGTATTACCAGCCTCAGCGCGTCGGTCTGGGCCTTCTCCGCGCTGGCCGCCGCGCAATAAGTAGTCACAATAGGTAGTTCCACACATGTGCAGGTGTCGCCATACAGATGGACTACGAGCAGATCAGCGTCTGCCAGCGAGATGGACGGAGAACGAGGAGAGAATGACGAGATGGCCAGGGGAGAACACATTTTGATCGTCGGCGGCGGCATCGCCGGGCTGACTTTGGCCACCGCCCTGCATCAGCAAGGGTTCAGCCCGGAGTTAGTGGAGCGCAGCCCGGAGTGGCCAGCTATCGGAGCGGGTATCATGTTGCAGGCCAACGGCCTGCGTGTGTTGCGGGCGCTCGGCCTCGCCGCAGCGGTAGAGCAGGCTGGGGCAGTCGTGCGTCACTGGGCGTGGTGTGACCAACAGGGAGAAGTGCTCAGCAACACTGATTTGGTGGCAGGTTGGGGCGGGGTAGGGCCATGCGTCGGGATCGCGCGGCCTGCCCTGCAGCAGGTGCTCTTGGAGGGAGCGATGGCCGTGCCGTACCGGCTCGGCAGCGCAGTCACTTCATTGACTCAGGACGTGGAGCACCAGGGTGTCCGGGTCGGCTTCAGTGATGGCTCGTCGGGTGAGTACGATTTGGTGATCGGCGCCGACGGCCTCGGTTCGACGGTGCGCGAGCTCGCGCTGGGCACGTCCTCGATTGACTACACTGGGGTGATGATGTGGCGCAGCATCGTCCCCGACGCGGACGCCAGGCGTGACCGACACCTTGACGATCCTGCTTGGCGAGGGCTCTCTCTTCGGGCAGGTGCCGATGGGCGCGGGACACACCTACGGCTTTGGGTATGTCAACGAGCCGCGGCTCCACGATCCACTCGAGGGGCGGCGGGAAAGGCTACGCCAGCGCTTTGCGGCCTTCGGCGGGCCAGTGCCAGCATATCTGGCGGCGCTCACACATGACGAGCAGATTCATTGTGCACCTATCGAGTGGGTGAGGGATGTGGAGCAGTGGCACCGCGGCCGTGTGGTGCTGATCGGCGACGCGGCTCATGCCGGTCCGCCCACCATGGGCATTGTCGGCTGCATGGCGATGGAGGATGCCTACGTGCTGGCCGAGGAGCTACGTGCGGCAGAAACCGTGGGGAGCGCCCTGGATACGTACGAGCGCCGCTGCCGGCCACGCGCTGAGTGGGTGGTGCGGGAAAGTCGTGCGGTAGTAGCCAGCGTGGCTCGCCCACCTTCCATCCGCGATCCTGACATGCGCGAGAGGGGCGATCAAGAGTTGCGTGATCGCTTCCGTCCCCTGATCCCAGCGCCGTAGGCGGTCCAGGCGCTCGACTTGTCCATAAGGGTTTCCCTTGATTTTAGTGCAAGGCACCGCGGCCGAGCACTTTGAACGAGAGAAAACCAAAGGAGTTCCCCAGATGAACAATGTCGCGTTCCTGGTAGCCGAGCGCGTCGGTCCACAGGGAACCGTCGTTGGCGTGGACATGTATCATGGATACTGCGGCACGAGTGTGCAACACCGTCCGAGTGCACCCGCTCGGCTGAGAGGAGACAGCAATGCCAGAGCATAGCTCATCCGCCGATAACTACTTGCTGGGGCACACGCCTTTCGCCATCCAGCGCTTACTGCGGCTCGGCCAGATCTACCACCCGTTCACCCGCAGCATGTTGATCGAGGCTGGCCTCACCACCGGCATGCGAGTGCTCGACATCGGCTGTGGGCCGGGCGCTGTCAGCCAGATTGCCGCTGAGCTGGTCGGCGAGACAGGCTGGGTGCTCGGGATCGATGCGAGTGGCGACATGCTTGAGGTGGCCCAGTCGCGCATGCAGGCCGCAGGGCTCACGCACGTCTCCTTTCTAGCCGCCGACCTGCGCACGCTGACGCTGGACCAGTCCTTCGACGCCCTGATCGGTCGATTCATTTTGATACATCTGCCAGACCCGGAGAACGTGCTGCGCCACCTGCTCCCCTGTGTGTGTCCTGGGGGACTTGTGGCTTTTCAGGAATACGAGCTGTCCAGTCACCAAGACGCCTTCTATCCGCCTTCCTCACTCTGGGAACAGACGTATCGCCTGACCACGCTCCCGTTCGAGCAGGCGGGCGGGAACCTCCACGCGGGCATGCAGCTTCCTACCATGTTTGCAGCGGCGGGATTGCCCGCCCCCCATATGCGCTATGAAGCCTCCATCGGCGCGGACCGCGAATGGCCTGGGTTCGCCATGCGTGCCGACGACGTGCGCACGTTCCTGCCGCTCAGCGTGCAGTTAGGCCTGGCCAGCGAGAAGGAGATTGACATCGACACCTTGGCCGAAAGGTTACGCGAAGAGACCGTGGGTCACAGTGGATCTGCCCGCTTACCGGTCGTGGTCTCCGCTTGGACCCGTGCCGCCTCCTAGGGCGCGAGCGGGAGTGGTGCACCTATCCCGGCGTGCAAAAAGTAGCGGTAGAGCTTGCGCCCGGCGGTATGGTCTCCACCCGAGCGAGCAATCACCTGATTGTAGGCTCGTAGGACATGAAGTACGCGAGGGCGACATAGTGAGCTTGACGCCTCCCAATTTCGCGTGTATCATCATTAACATGAAATCAAGAAGGCCCTATATCCAGCTCGCTCGGGCGGAGTCGACCGCGGAAACCCGTGCGCGCATTCTCGACGCGACAACCGAACTCCTGAAGGCGCGCTTTCATCCTGACATCCATCTAGCCGATATCGCTGCCTCCGCTCAGGTCAGTGTCCAAACCATCCTGCGAACGTTCGGAGGCCGCGAAGCACTGATCGAGAGCGCGCTTATCGCGTTGAGCAGGCACATCAGCGAACAGCGCGACCGCGCGGTCCCCGGCGATATTCCCGGCGCTATTGCCGGTCTCTTCGATCACTATGAGGAGGTTGGCGACATAGTTCTGCGCACACTTGCCGACGAGGCGGATCCAGCTACGCAGCCAATGGTAGGCATCGGCCGCACCAGGCACCGCACCTGGATCGAAACCCACTTCGCTCCCCAGCTCGAGCGTCACGACGCGAGCTCGCGGCAGCGGCTGGTCGATGCGCTGGTGTGCATCTGCGACGTCTACACCTGGAAGCTTTTGCGCCGAGATATGGGCCGATCTCGCCCAGAGGCGGAGTCGACCATGGCCTGGATGGTCACTTCGATATTAGGAGAGGCATGAGATGGCACGCTACCTTTTCATCACCTGGGACGGCTCCGGGAATCTGAACCCAACACTTGGTCTTGCCCAGGCCCTGCGGTCCAACGGCCACGACATTGCCTTCGCCGGCTATGAACCCGAGCGGGCTCGCATCACGAGGCATGGTTTCCGCTTTTCTTTGCTGGAGCACTCCAACGCCGCTTTCGCTCCTCCAATAGATGGCGACTTCGCGCACGCGATGGTGGCAGGAGTCTGGGTGACGCCCGCTCACCTGGAGGACATTCCCAAAGTAGCTGCAAGCGTTGCTCCTGATGTCCTGGTAATCGACTGCTTTCTGCTTGGCGCTCTCGCTGCCGCCGAGCTCCAACATCTACCAGCGGTAGCTCTGGTGCACGGTGCGCCAGGTTTGCAGGTACCCCCTGGTGGACCGTTTGAGCAGTTCATGCTGCTGACACCATTGAATACTCTGCGAACAGCAGCTGGTCTAGATCCGGTTGCCAGCGTGTGGGAGAGCTGGGCTCGCTTCCCCACACTGTGTATCTCACTGCCTGTGCTGGATCCGCTGGCCGCATCCGTACCCTCTACCTTCAGCTATGTAGGCCCAATTCAAGAACAGCTGCCGCCTTCAGGCTGGCAGACTCCGTGGCCTACCGAAGATCCGCGCCCACTGGTTCTGACCAGCTTCTCATCCACACGTGCATGGGACCAGACCTCCCGCATCGAGCGGACGCTCGCCGGGCTTGCCAACCGTCCCGTCCGGGCGATTGTCACCGCGAGCAGACTGGACTCCACATTGTTGACCATTCCAGAGAACGCCTGTGTGGTGCCGTTCCTACCCCACGCCGACGTCTTGCCCCAAACATCGGTGACGGTGACGCATGCAGGGCATGGAACTACAACTGCGGCGCTGGCGTACGGAGTGCCCATGGTCTGCTTGCCGAACCTCAGGTCAGATCAGCCGGACCTTGCCGCCCAGGTCGCTGCACTGGGAGCGGGCATCGCTCTCGATGGCGATGCCGCCTCACCGGAAGAGATCGGCGATGCTGCCATGTCGATCCTATCCACTCCATCGTTTACCGCGGCTGCCCATCGCCTGGCCGACGTTATCGCCGCCGCCGACGCACCGGCATCCGCGGTGAGATGGATGGAAGCGCGTGCTGCCGCTCAGGCAAGCAACCTCTGAAGTCGTCGAGCAAAGATAGTACAAAAAGGGGTAGTGGGGTGGTGAATTGGACGAAATTGTAGTCAGTTCTGAACTGGCAGGCCAGCGGCGACGATAGCTACAGATTACCACCATTTCACGCCTCTTGCGCTGCTGTGCTGTCTCGCCGCGCGTGCAGGTGATGTTCCATCATACCAGCCTATTGCGCTGATCCAGTGCCGGCAAAATGATATAGACTGCCATACATGGAAAAGCAACACTGGGAGTTAACCGATGACCAATGGGAGAGGCTGGACCTGTCGGGGGTGCAGCCGGCCGCACGATGGGTGGTCCATGCCGCCGCCAGGATCTATGCCCACCACACGGAGCCCTGGCTCATCGGGCTGCTGGTGCATGGATCAGCCTGCAAAGGCGACTTCATCCCAGGCTGTAGCGACATTGACCTCAAGCTCTACCTGCGCGACGAGGCCTTCGTTGGGCCGGACACCGGAAACATACTACCGTTCGCGCTCGCTGCGGCCATCCACCGCGACCTAGCGCAGGTTGATCCTACCCCGTTCCAATACATCCAGTGTTATGCTGAGCGGTCTGTTCCCCGCGAGGGGCAACTTGGCCCTGTCGCCGGTGCCTATCACATGGTGCTCGGAAGCCTGCCGGTCCCCGAGGCGACGTCGGCTCAGCTCCTCGCGGCTGCACGTACCGCGCTCGAGCGGCTGGACCCCTATCCCGACTACATCGCCAAGGACCTTCTACAGCATGGAGGCAGTCGGTTCGAGCGGGTGATCCGTTTCGCCTGCACGGATGTCTGGCCGGTTCTGTATCAAGTCCTCTGTCTCCAGCAGCCCGATCCGGTTCAGGTGTGGACCCTCCCCAAGCGGCAGGCTATCGCGCTCCTGCCGCCGGGTTCGCTGTTGCAGAGCACTATTGCGGGCTTCCACGCCAGTGTGACTGCCTACTACACGAGCGCGCGATCGGTTGAGCGCGGACTGCAGGTGCTGCAGGACGCGGTGGCATTCTTTGCTGCGGCCCGCACGTGGTGGGACATGCAGGGAAATCTCCACTGAGCGGGACGATTGCCACTGACACTGAGCTGCTGGCGGCTCTACGCCAGCTTGTACAGCACGCTGCATTTGGCGTCACGCCCTCGTGGCCAGTGCGGAAGGGACTTGACAGCAGGATTATGCTCGTAAGCATCGTGCAGCCGATTGAATGAATGGAGACCATGACGAAGCCAAATCGGACATATAGCCATACCAACGGCGGGAAGAGGCATGTCGTCGCTGAGGACGTCGCTGCCCGACTCTCGCGGCTGCCCGGCGTCATTGCTATCGCTCGCGCCGGGTCGACCGGTGCCGGTGTCGCGGACGAGCGCTCGGATGTGGATCTCGACGTCTACACCCCGGCAACCATCCCCTTCGAACAGCGCGCAGCGATCGCTGCAGAGCTGGCAGACCCGGCGGCGCCCGTCGAGATCGGCAACGACTTCTGGGAGGCCGGCGATGAGTGGACCGAGCGTGGTAGCGGTATCGCGCTCGACATCCTGTACCGCACGCCCCAGTGGATCGAAGACCAGCTCGATCGCGTGCTGGTGCGTCATGAGGCATCGCTTGGCTACACCACCTGCTTCTGGCATGCCGTCTCCATCTCACAGCCTCTCTACGATCCGACCGGCTGGTACGCAGAGCTGCAAGAGCATGCCCGGATTCCCTATCCCGAGCCCTTGCGCCGCGCCATCCTCGCGAAGAACTATCCCGTGCTGCGTCAGGTACGCTCATCGTATGCCCACCAGATCGCAGCCGCCGTGGCGCGCCGCGATATCGTGAGTCTCAACCACCGTGTCGCTGCACTGCTGGCCAGCTATTTCGACGTCCTGTTCGCGCTCAATCGCATGTTGCATCCCGGTGAGAAGCGGCTGGTCGAGTACGCTGAGCGCACCTGCGCAAAGCGGCCCGAGCAGATGGTCGAGGATATTGCCTCCCTCATCCAGGTGCTCGGCGCGGTGGATCACGCTGGCGTATCGCAGCACGTGACCACGCTTCTGAACCGGCTCGATATGCTTCTGCAAAGCGAAGACGTGGCGCTGACCTGATAATATATCCTGGGAACGGTTCGGAAGCGATGCAGCGCAGCCTCTAGGGCCAGGCTTGCTGTAGGAGCCTGAAAAGGCCAGAAGACGTCGAGCTAGCTGGCCGGTGAGTTCAGGACTCGTCCAGTCTAGTTTGAACTATGGACAGCTGAGCGCTGGGACAAGGCGGCAGAGACTGATGGCGGATCAGAGCTTTGATCGTAGGCGTCGAAAAGAATCCTTCGATTCTGTGGCGACCTACTACGACGCGTACCGACCTGGATACCCGTCTCAGGTCGTTGATGATGTCCTCGAAATGGCGCACATCGGTAGGGGGAGTCGCGTCCTGGAGATTGGTTGTGGCACCGGGCAGCTGAGCGTGCCGATTGCCCAACGCGGGGCCATGCTCACTGCCGTAGAGCTCGGTCCTGCTCTGGCTGACATTGCGAGGCGTCATCTGTCGCTGTTTCCAGCAGCGACCGTCGAGGTGGGAAAATTTGAGGAGTGGCCCGCACCGACACAACCATTCGATGCGGTGGTGTGTGCCAACGCCTTTCATTGGCTCGATCCTACCATCCGCTTTGCGAAGTCAGCTCAACTTCTTCAGCCTGATGGCGTACTCGCCATCGTGCATCCTCATCATGTGAAAGGGGGGACTGCGGGATTTTCTTCCGCGATGCAGCCGTACTATGTACAATGGGGTCTCTCCGACACCCCAACCTTCGAGGCGCCAGATCCAGCGGACCTACCACCGATGTACCCAGAGCTTGACCAACTCGCTCTGTTCACCGACGTAAGACGACATCGATTCGAATTCCTTGTCGAATACAGCTCTGAGTCTTATGTTGGGTTGCTGCACACGGATTCACTCGTCCTGAGCCTGGATGCGTCGGCGCGAAACGGGTTTCTGAGTGATATTGGGCATCTGATCGATACGCACTACAATGGGCATGTCTCCAAGAAGTACGTACACGAAGTGATCGCTACACGGCATGTCATTTCGCCGTAGTTACGAACACTGCCAACTATCGATGACGAGGTGACTTCGCAAGGGAATATCTTCATGCGAGCACATCCACCTACGCACACGACCTGCGACCTGCACCTTCATACGTGGTACTCGGATGGGCGGGCCTCGCCAGCGGACGTGCTGGCCCAGGCGCATGCCCTCGGGCTCATGACCATTGCGCTGACCGACCATGACAACGCCCGCGGCGCCCGTGAGGCAGCGCCCCTGGCCGCGCGCCTAGGGATCGAACTCGTTCCGGCTATCGAGCTTACCTGTCGCTGGGACGCGGCAGAGACCGCGGGCTGGCGCGGCGAGCTCCACCAGGCTCACGACCCGGTACAGCGCCCAGGCGGGGGGCCTCGTCAAGGTTGCCGGGCGCTAGGGTCTGGGTGAGCCTGGTGGCCCCGCTGGCGGTTCAGGAGGGACTCTGCAGCACGAGACGCGAGCACCGAGGAGCGGCAGGAAGGCACCAGGCGGCGTCTCTCTCGTGCCCTAGAGTGCTGGTGCCCGCAGTGAATGGATGTGAGAGTTCGGTGGCCGGCGGACATCCTATCCGCCGGCCACCGGGTTGAGGGGCCGAACTGGGTAATCACGGCCCTGCTATATGACGTGAGAGAGCCGCACAATCCTGTTAGCAAGTAGGTTTGGTGGCTCTTGTTGTTGCATCATACCTTGAGAGCATGTCTGGTAGCGGGGGCGCAGAGTTCCTTGCACCCCTACGCTGTTTGCCGTACTGACTGAAGCACGTCAAGCCATGGCGCTCGGCGTCAGTTGTACATCGACTGCACTTCGCCGCTCGCAAACCTCGGCCGGGTCCTCCGCTGGGCGCCTGCCCAAGCCTGTTCGCATCGAGATGGACCGGTATGGCGAGCGCGGAGTCGTTGCTTACTCCGCAGATTTCACGTCTATAGGCTGGGTGATCTCCCAGAGGTTGCCCTCTGGATCGGTAAAATGCGCCATGCGCAGCCCCCATGGCTTGTCGGTTGGGAGTTGGACAAACGTGACGCCTTTGGCTTTGAGTTCCTCATAGGTGCCATTGACATCCACCACACTCACGGCGATGTACCCACGTGGCCCTCCCTCGAGCTTCAGTGCAGTGACATCTGTCCCTAACACCTCCGCGGCTCCTTCAGGAGAGAGCAGGACCAACATCAACCCATCTGGCAGATCGAACGTGACAAGCCCGGGATCACTTCCCTTAAACGGAAGCGCGACGGTATCCCGATAGAACGCGGTGCATTCGTCCAGGTCGTGGACGAACAGGGCGATCGTTTCGGCCTTAGAAATCATGCTGTACTCCTCTTCTCTCATGCTCTCGGTCATCTACTCAAGTGAATCTGTCCAGCATCTGCGGCACCTGCCGCAGCACAGCTGGGCGTTCGCGCCGAAGGACGCCGGTACTCGGCACAGACAGCATAGCAGAGCAAACGGGGGAGCATCTTCTCCTCTATTGCTCTTTTTGTCTCAGGGAGAGGCGCTGGGTACCAGCATGCGCCAGGCTTATCCCCGGTGAAAGCGTTACGACACCGTTGTGTATGACGACCTACCCTACCAAACGCCGTCTTGCGGGGACAGGAAAGGAGCTCTCTTAAGTGACATCCACGAAACGGCGAACTCTGCCTGCCACGGACGCCGTTCCATTGCTGGCAGGCTTTGATATCATCACCTACTCGAGCCGGGCGCGTATCAGCCAGGACATCCGCGCTCGACTCGCCAAAG
>JBKQTH010000024.1:0-3689 GCA_052143275.1 Ktedonobacterales bacterium
CGCAACGATGGCGAAGGCGATGCCGAACGGCAGCACTCCGGGCCAGAGCACCATAGTGGTAAGGAAGCCACGCCGAAAGCCCGTGCCATAGCCATCTCCGACTCTGGGACGACGCTTCTTGAATACATTCATCTGTCGCAACCAATCTACCGCCGGGGCAAAATGAGCGCTAGAAAATGCTCTGTATACCAGTTACCTCTTGAATCTTACGCGGCCTACAAAGAATAACAGATAGAATGATCTAGTTCCGTGTAGCCAGCGTGGTAACTGGCGGGCACTGCGAAAGGTGGCCGAGAGTGGTGGGTGATGAGCTCGGGGCGGTAACTACGCCCCAGATTCCGCTACTGGTACTGGTGGGTCCGACCGCAACCGGCAAGACTAAGCTTGGAGTCGCGTTGGCGGAGCATCTGCCCGTTCATGCGGCAGGCTGGCGGATGGAAGCGGTCTCGGCTGATTCCCGCCAGATCTACCGGTGGATGGACATAGCCACCGCCAAGCCTAGTATCGCCGACCAGGAGCGATTACCACACCATCTGCTGGATGTGGTTAAGCCGGATGAGAGCTACACACTGGCCCAGTACCAGGCCGACGCTACCACTGCCGTCGCCGATATCTGGTCGCGAGGCCGGTTACCGCTCCTGGTTGGAGGTACCGGTCTCTATATTCGTGCGGTGGTAGATGGGTTGGCGATTCCGCCGGTGGCCCCCGATCCAGAGTTGCGGACTGAGCTAGAGGCGATCGCGGCGGGGCAGGGTACCGCCGTTCTCTATAGACGACTCTCGCAACTCGATCCAGTAACTGCGCAGCACATCGATGCCAATAATCCACGCCGGATTATTCGCGCGCTGGAGGTTTGCCTCATAACCGGACGCCCTATCTCGGAGCAGCAGGGTCGCCGTCCCACGCCCTACCAACCGCTGATGTTGGGTCTCGGTATGGAGCGTGCTGCGCTGTATCGGCAGGCCGACGAGCGTATCGACACGATGCTCCGCTCGGGACTGGTGGAGGAAACACGCCAGTTGCTGGCTCGTGGCTACCGCTGGGAGCAGCCCGCTATGTCCAGCCTGGGCTATAGAGAGATAGGTGCCTATCTACGCCAGGAAATGTCCTTGCCGGCCGCCGTGGAGCGCTTTAAGCTCTCTACTCATGCGTATATTCGGCGGCAGCTAACCTGGTTCCGTCCCGATTCCCGCATTATCTGGCTGGATGCCGG
Source organism: Ktedonobacterales bacterium (assembly GCA_052143275.1). Classification (GTDB taxonomy): domain Bacteria; phylum Chloroflexota; class Ktedonobacteria; order Ktedonobacterales; family JADMIN01; genus JAJPKE01. Next base: position 1,214 of record JBKQTH010000024.1, read on the forward strand.
CGAGCCCCTGGAGACGCTGGTGCACCGGGCGGCGGCATTGGTATTGCCCTGGTTATCCACCTGGTCTTCGGGAGGCAGTGCGTCTGCTCTCCCCGGGTCGTGATAGTTCTTTGTAGTCTGTGGCCTATGGGTCTATAATGCTGTGGTGGGCGCGTTCCGAGCAAGGTCTACTTCAACTTCACGAGGGTCGCAGCAGGGGGAAGCCACGCATGCTTAAGCGCTGGGTACAACCCGCAGGCATTCTCGCCCTGGTGCTGCTTTACCTCGGTCTCTGGGCGTTCGCGAGCCTGCAAATCACCAACCCTACCGATTTCGATGCCTTTTTCTTGCCATCGGCCAAGATCGCCCTCTCCGGCCATCCGTTCGACATCTACCAGGTGCGCTATGAAGGTTTGTATCCCAATGCCAACGGTCCCTTGAGCACGCTGCCCTTGACGATCGTGGCTGCGCTGGCGGAGAAACTGGGCATTCTCAATGATTCTGGCCGTTGCCGTATGTTGGTGGCGGTGGCGTTCGCGGTGTTCCCATTGCTGTTGAGTCGCGAGGCGCTGCTCACCCTGGATCTGCTCCTCAAATCGCCGCTGAGAGGCGTGCGTCGCCTTCTGGCTTTCGCGGTCTTTGCTCTCTGCCCGGAGCTGTGGCATAGCATACTTGGATATGGCCATATCGAGCACGCGCTGATGCTGTTTTTGCTGCTGGCCGGAGTGAGGTCCCTCATGCTGCGCCGGACCAGTTGGGCCGGAGTGCTGCTGGGGCTGGCGCTTTTGACGCGTAGCTCGGCCGTTCTGTACCTGATACCATTGACCATGCTGCTCCTGGCTGAGCGTAACTGGTGGAGAGCGCTGCGTTTCGCCGGATGCGCGCTAGCGACACTTGCACTGGGACTGCTTCCCTTCGCGTTGGCTGACCGGGCTGACCTGATCTACTCACTCGTTACCTTTCATGGATTGCTGCCGGTCGGAGGCGGCTCGATCTGGGGAGTGGTCGCTAGTGCTCCACTGAAATCTCTGGGCGATCACTATGACACCGTATTCGTCATTGGCGCCAGCCTGTTACTCTCGCCTCTGCTCCTGCTATGTTTCCGCAATCTGCGCCTGGGTTCAGGTGACATATATGCGCTGCTTGCCGTCAGTGGGTTGTGTTTTCCGCTCTTGCTGAAAACACTGTGGCCCTATTACTATCTGGACTCCTATATGCTGCTGGCACTCTGGTGGCTTTCCAGCGCCCGCCCGCTTCCGAATTGGGGCGCCAGGATGCGGTGGCTACTTGGGGCGGCGCTACCTCTTTCGACAGTCCTGGCGGGCGAGCTCTCTGAATATGGGCTGGACTCGAGTGAAGGGAGTTGGACGGCTGCCTGGAGCCTCACCATGACGATCCTTACACTGTCGATGATGGTCATGATCATAAGCATACTTTGGTTCAAGAGTCGTCTCAGGACGCAGCGCGGGCTGCAAGCAGAAGGAGCGCCGCAGGCTACCGCTAGTGCGCTGCAGCTACAGGCCTAAACCGACGACCGTACCGGGAACGCAAGGAGCGAGGCAACGCCAGCCACATTGCGGGTGCAACTGCTGATACAATAGTAGCGTAAGGGTTGAGGGCTTAGCCTCTCTGGATGTGCTCTGCTCAACCTTTGTACCGAACAAACGTACGCAAAAACATAAGAGGATATAAGCGATCTATGCCTTTACCAGTGTTGCCGGATGACCTTGCTCCGATCTCCTACCTCATGGATGAGGAGAATCGGCAGTTGTACGTTAGCTGGTCCGACGGCCATGAAAGCGTGCATCCCTACGAGCTGTTGCGTCGAGCCTGTCCCTGCGCCTGGTGTGCGGGGGAGGGAAGTCAAGCGGGCAGTGTGGACGACCATACGGTGTTTACTCCGGAACAGACGACGCTCTACGAGCTACAGTTGGTTGGGCGTTACGGTGTTACCCCAGTCTGGGGAGATGGACACCGGACCGGTATCTATACTTTTCCCCGGCTGCGAGCAAGCTGCACCTGCGGTGAGTGCCAGGGAGTCAACCGGAAAGGGTGAGTTTTGCCGATGGCCAACGACATTGCCGCATCTCTCCCGCCACCGCTCTGGTTGGCGCGAATCCAGATTACTCTGAAGCCGGTAGTGCTGGATCCCCAGGGCGAGGCGATACTGAATGGTCTTCATCAGCTAGGGTTTGCTGGGGTATCGTCAGTGCGCGCCGGCAAATATCTGGAAGTGGAGCTGGCAGCTGAGAGCGAGGAGTATGCCGCGACGAGTGTCAGGCAGATGTGCGAGAAGCTCTTGGCAAACCCGGTGATCGAGCGGTATGATTTTACTGTTGAGGCTAGCCGGGACCAACCGCGTTGATGTACGGCTAACCGCGAGTTATGGTTGACCTTCGGGGCAGGGTGCAATTCCCGACCGGCGGTATGGTGTCAAACACACCAAGCCCGCGAGCTGCATAGAGATGGCTGGATCTTGTTGAGATTTCACGGCCTC
>JBKQTH010000025.1:0-35328 GCA_052143275.1 Ktedonobacterales bacterium
GGCCGAGGCGCTGAGAAACAACCTTACCCTAGAGGAGGGCATTTCTGGACTGCGGCTGGTTTCCGGCTCTTTCCATGTCGCTCGAGAGTGCTTATGCCCACAACCGCAGCATGGCCAGCGAGGGTTACCAGAATCTTCTACTGGGTAATGTGTGTGTGTCTTGCAGTTCCGTTCGCATGGCACATGCCAAGCGCGTCCGGAGGGGCACCCCGGAAGTTAGGAAACGCGCTCTCCTGAGACAATGAAATGCACTGCACTGTATAGCTATGGGTTAGCCCCCATGCCAGCCTCAATGCTGGAAGAGGGTCGGGAGAATGCTCATCACAACGATCACCACCAGCAATCCGATCATGAACAGCTTGCCCTGAGGGTGGCCAAAATTCACGGTCCACCCAAGGCCGTCGCGTTTTTCAACAAACAGTGCAGGATCATCGGGATTGCTGTAAAAGAGCCCTCCTTGCCAGTATTGATCATCATCTCGGTATACGCTGCCGGTGAGTTGATGATCAGTGGGCACGCCAGCCTTTGCCCGGGAACGCTGAGTCAGCAGGAACAGGATGAGGACAATGGCAATCAGCAGCAAGGGGACAAATGAGGCGACTGCCGCGAGTGTCCCAGCGGTAGGCAAAATCCCCCAACTGACCAAGGAAGCGAGCAAGAAGGACGCATTCCCACAGGCCGCGAGTACCAGCAGCAGACGCGCCCAGTTGTGTCGAAGCAATCGCTGAGTCGTGAGAGACCCGTGCGGCTCAGCAGGATCCAACTGCAGTCGTGTGCGGGGCAAGAACCAGGCCAGAGTCGTGGAGAGGATGGTTTCCAGAAGGGCGAGGAAGACTGGCACGAACGCTCCTGGCATCTTATTGGCCCAGCCGGTGGGCTGGCCGCTCAGGTCAAACTGAACCGGGATCGTCGCTGGCAAGGCCGGGTAGCGCACCACGCTCAGCACGATCATTCCGCACAGCAGGGCCAGGGATGGGATCAGCCACAGGAATGGAAAGGGCACTCGGGAGGTAGCTCGTTCAGTCTCGACGACCACAGCTTGGCGCTGGTGCAGATACCAGCCTTGCGTGGCTTTGATCTGCACCAGGTGCCGATAGGCAAGGGTGTAATCCAGTATGCCCAGGATCACCGTCAGCAGCGGCAACAGATTGGTCAAACCAGAGGAGTCCTGGGACAGCAACAATTCGTTCAAGATTCCCATCAGGGCTGCGATCACCAGCAACGCCAGACGATACTGTCTGCGTTCGTGGACAATCGCCGGGTCGGCTTGATGCTCTGGAGGGATGCGGACCCCAAAAGACCGGCCGGAAGGGGAAAGTTCGGGGATGAACCAGTAAAGTAGCAACACCAGCCCACAGATTAGCAGCGGAATGAGCGCAGACAGCACATTCATGCTTGTCCTTCCTTTAACCATGCTGAGCCAGACGCTTCATCTGGCGGACGAAAAGTCGCCAGGATGCGCTGACAGTGCTCAAGGATCTCTGCAGGAGCAAGACGGCGAGCGGAGGCTTCTGCCAGCAAGGTGCGTTGTCGCTCCTCCCATGATTCGAGCCATTCCGTCCGCATCGGAGCGATATGAATCAGCGCTCCAGTTTTCGGCTTGAGGCGGAGAAACCCGTCCTGCTCAAGGAGTTCATAGGCTTTGCTGACGGTATGCAGGTTGATGCCAAAATCAGCAGCAAGCTGTCGGAGCGAGGGCAGCGTCTTGCCGGGTTGGAGTTGGCCGGTCGCGATGCCTTGCACCACCTGATCATAGATTTGCTGGTACAGCGGTTTCTCACTGGTCACTTCGATATGTAAAAGCATGGTCTTGTCTCTCCTTTATTGTGCTATATGTAGTAGAACATAAAGCACAATAAGTTGGCAAGCGGGTGTCCTGACCTCGTTGGCCTGGTTTTTTCTTCTTTCTCCAATCTCCTTGCGCAACCCGTCCCCGGTTTTGGTGCTCGACTGTTGTCTCTGCTCACGGATCCCAGGCAGACTCCGAGAGCATGCCTTGGTGCGATCAGCTGGATGCCGTCGATTTCCTGGACATGGGAGGATGTAGGAGTATCCCTGTTTAGCAAGCGGACTCCGCTTAAGGCGTAGGTAGCGCCCTGTTGTATAGGCTATCCAGCGACCAATAATTGTCCGATGAAAGGATTGAGCTATGTCTGGAATGAGCGCGAGTCACCGACTTCTACTGCCTTGTGGACATAATACCAATGCCCTCGAAGCTTGAATTTATCCGGCTTTATCGAATCAGAACCTCGGTACCGGTCACTGAGAGAGCGGTACCTGCGGGCGTTCTTGGCGCGTGCGACCAGGCAGGGCAGAGCACTGCACCTGTCCGAGAGTAGGGTGTGCCTCGTGCGGAGCATGTACCGCGCCGGACGTGGCGGGGCAAGGCTGGCCGCAGGGACTGCCGCTCGGCTGGAAAAGGCGGCGGCTTGCCTGTATACTGGTGGTAGGTGATGGCCACCCGTGGTGAAGAGGGATGAGCTATGCGGAGTCGGAACATCCTTATCGGTACGCTCGCTATCGCCGTCGTGGTGGCAACCATCGGCGATGTCGCCTATGCGCTGCACACACGCACGCCGGGCGCTCGACGAGTCTGTACGCCATGTACAACAGCGCCATATGTTTGGTCGAACGCTTGCGGATATGTAAATCACACGGGCAAAGCTCGCCAACATGGCAACCGCCATCGAAGCAGGCGCGCTGCTAACCTACTGGGCGGCATGGTACCATGATACGGGGAATGCCTCCGCCACGCGCGAGGTCGCCATGGCAAAGATGGCGGCAACAGAGGCCGCCCAGCAGGTGATCGATAACGCTGTCCAGCTCTTCGGTGGACTGGTTGTGCGAAGGCTACGGGCCCCCGAGCGCCTGTGCCGTGAGATCCGCGCTTTGCGCATCTACGAAGGGGCCACTGAAGTGCAACAATTAATTATTGCCCGCTGGCCCAGCGGTAGGTTCTAGAGTTTCGCGAGTCATCATCTGCCTTGTTTGGCGAGCCGCGGCAACGGAAGAAAGAGAGGAGCACATTGGCCAACACGCTCGTGCTTTTACCCAAGCGAGCGACTGAGCTTGGAACCCCCGAAACTCGATTACGATGTCAAGGTACTGGTTGTCTCTTCTTGTTAACCTGAACCAAAACGGAAGTATCCTATCCAGATTAACTCAATTGCGTGACGGAGTTGCTGGATACCTGGGTGCGCCAGGGTCGCGGCGATGCTCCGGCGATCTTCGACGCCGATGGGATATTGACTTACCAGCAGCTCCAGGAGCGGGTAGATCAGGTCGCCCATGTCTTGACAAATGACCTCGCGCTGTTTTGCAAAGGAGGATCGTATGAAATTTGGGGTCTTTCTGCCGATATCTGGCCACGCGACTGGACCGGATGTCCTACTAGAGGCTGCACAGAGCGCAGAGGCGCAAGGTTTTGACGCGATCTGGTCGGCTGATCGGGTGGTGACTCCCTGGTCGATCAAGACCTCCTATCCGTATAGCGAGAATCACGAGTTTATCGTGCCACCTGATCGACCTTTCCTGGATTCGTTGACGTGCCTGGCTTTCCTGTCAGGCTGTACCAAGCAGATCACGCTCGGCATCAGTGTCTTAGTGCTTCCGTATCGCCATCCCTTATACTGGGCCCGTGTGGCAGCCTCCATCGAAAGACTCTCGAAGGGGCGCCTGATTATGGGCATCGGTGTCGGATGGATGGAAGAGGAGTTTGCGGCGCTTGGGATTCCATTCAAGGAGCGTGGCCGGATAACGGATGAACAGCTTCAGATCATCGCAAAATTGTGGGCCGAGGAGCATGTCAGTTTTCACGGTCACTTTTACGACTTCCAGGATCTGGCGTTCTTTCCCAAGCCTGTTCACCAAGCACATCTACCTCTCTGGATAGGTGGAGAAGGGACGGCCGCTCAGCAACGTTCCGCGCGCCATGGCGACGCCTGGTTCCCGTATTTCGTCAAGATTACTCCCAACGAACTGAAAGCAGGCTACGATAACGTTCGGCGGTTCGCGCTCAAGGGTGGTCGAGATCCAGAGCAGGTACGACTGGCATGCTGTCGTCCCATCGAGGTTACCAACCAGCCGGTTGTCCAGGACGAAAACTCACTGCGCGGTTCGCCCGAGCAATTGAGAGAAGCTTTGCAGACGTATCGCGAGATTGGGGTGGATCATCTTGCCTTACAGTTCATGGCTCCGCGCTGGCCGGACAGGGCGGCACAAATTGAACAGTTCGCACGGGAGGTGATGCCCTCTTTCAGAGAGTAGAATAGACCGGCGCACTTTCCAACTCTGCTTGTAGAAAAGGAGAGACGATGTGAGACAACAGTCATTATCTGGTGGTTCCTCACCAGTCCTGGCTGATCTGGAGATGCGCACGAGAACGATTTATTCCAGGGCCGAGGATTGGAAACGCTTCCAAGCCGTTGAGATCCGTAACGATTGGATTGTCGCTGCCTCGGAGGATCGCCACGGTCTGGATGGGCTCATCAACGCGGGAACGCGTGTGCTGGATGATCCGAAACTGACCCTTCTCCCGGCGCTTGAGGATACCCATCATCAATGTATACGCGTCGCCGCCTGCTGCGTACCTGCGCTGCGCGTGCCGCCTCACCCCTGGAAGGAGGCATAGGCAGAGATGGAGAACGATCTCGTCGTCAGCACGTCGTCAGGCCTGTTCCGCGGCCAGGTCGCGGATGGCGTGGCCTCCTACCTGGGCATCCCGTATGCGGAGCCCCCCGTTGGCGCGCTGCGCTTCCGCGCCCCTCAGCGCTTTCGACCCACGGGCGATGTGGTGGATGCCAGCCGCTTCGGCGCCGCAAGCATCCAGACGATTCCACCGTTCGTCACGTGGATTTACCCGCCTCAGGATCAGCAAAGCGAAGACTGCCTGACGTTGAATGTGTGGATGCCGCCGCAGAATGGCACGCTGCGGCCGGTCATCGTCTGGCTGCATGGTGGAGCTTTCCGTACCGGCGCCACGCGCATGCCGCTGATGAACGGTCGCACGTTCGCCGAGCGCGGCGTGGTCATGGTGACCGTGAACTACCGTCTCGGCGCTCTGGGCCTGCTCGCGCACCCGGACTTCACGGACCCAGACAACGGGAGTTGGGCCAACTGGCAGGTGCAGGACATGGGGGCAGCACTGCACTGGGTGCGGCAGAACATCGCCGCGTTTGGAGGTGACCCCGCTCAGGTCTGCCTCATAGGTCAGTCCGGCGGCGCCATGAGCACGGCCATCCTGGCCCAACATCCCGCCTATCGCTCGTGCTTCCAGAAGGCGGTGCTGCTGAGCCCTCCGGCGGTGCCACCGCCCGTCAGCATGACGCCGGGCGACGCGGCCGCCTACACGGAGCTGGTTGCCAGCCGCTTGGCGACCACGCCCCACGGCTTGCGCGAGGTGTCGGCCCAGACGCTCTACGACGCGGAATTGGCGCTCAACATGCAGCCGCTGCCCGCGAGCTTCACGTCCGGCCACGGTTTTAAGCTCGCGCCATTGATCGACGGGACAACCTATCTGTCCGACTGGACCCGCACCGCCTGGCCCATAGACCTCTCCGTTCTCATCACCTACACCCTGGACGAAGGGGCGTTCTTTCTGGATCTCCACGACCAGAGCACGAACACCAGGCTGACGCCGCCGCTGCCGACCACCGAGGCAGCGTTGACGGCAGCGGTCCTCCCGCATGTGGGAGGCTCGCCTGAGGCGGCAGCAGCCGTGATCGACATCTACACCCGAACCGCGGTGGCGGAAGGTCGCTCGCCGGCCCCGGCAGATCTGTGGATCGACATCTTCGGCGACCGGCTGCTCCGCAACTATGGCACGCGCTATGCCGCGACCATCGCGAAGAATGGTGCCCAGGTCCGCTACGCCACCTACATGCACCAGGTCAAGGCGCCTGGACGGGGAGTGCCGCATTGTGCGGACATACCGATGATCTTTGGCACCTTTGGGCTGGACTACTACCGGGACAAGGTTGGCGCGGGGCCCGAGGAGACACGACTTTCCCACAACATGACGAGCGCGCTGGTTTCGTTTGCACGGGACTCGGCCCCCACCATTGCTGCAGGTCAGGCGTGGCCTGTGTACCAACCGGGCACCGCAACCGCAGTCCAATGGGGCGAAGGAGACAGTGCACACGCGACGATCGGGCCGATCCCGAAGCTGGCGCAACTGGCGGTGTGGGACCAGGTCCTGGGCTATTGAGCAGGCGGGGTCGAGCGAACGGGGCGGACCGCCTGCCCGTCGCGCCTCGCCTCCCATCCATCAGGCCCGGCTGGTATGCGTATTCCCAGGGTGCCGGAGCTGAACACCGGATAGCAACAGGTCGGCAATTGCCAACCCATTGCTCAATGTTCGTGACACATGGTACCTCTGTTCCCTGTGTTGGCTACTTCGCAGATCGGAAGTCGAAAGAGGGAGTGCGAGGATCCTCTTTGCATTCATTTCTCTGATACATGGCCAGTAGGAGCTCATGAAAGAGGCGATCTTAACTGATGGGGCTGTTTGACACTTGTTTACGAACTCGTGAGGATCCGTTTTGTTCATACTCGTGGCCCAGCCACCTGGCAAGCAAGCGCTTGCACAGGCCCAGAGCACAGCCGAGAATGCAGAACTGCAAGAAACGTGTTACCTGGTAGAACGTTCTGGTAAACCTCTTCTGCTATGTGTGGCTATGGTCCACTTGGATGCCTCTGGCATCACTCCAAGCCGTCGCTCGTGGGAGGCCAAGGTCGCACTCACGATGTGGGAAGAGCCGATAACCAGCAGAGGAAGGTAGGAAATAGTTGAGCAAAATATCATCAGATATTTCACCCGTTCACCTAAGCCGGTTGACAAAACAACTCGGCTGGTGGTTGGACTACGGCCAACCAGTGAGTGGAAAACCGCTCACAAGGGAACCTGAACGCTTAAACCATTTTACCTGCTAGAAGCTATGCGCTAGCAGAACCCGGCAAACAGTTTCGTTGTCAAGGTGCATGGAATCGTTCTGCCAAGAACGTCTTGGCGACTCCATCCGGCACTGATTCTATCACGTAGAACCACAGCAAGCGAAAGGCCGGAATCAGGCAAGAGATGACGAGAAACAAGTACAGATGTCTACGGAACAAAACTCCGGATAATATACTCTCAAGCTCAACTATTGGAAGAAGGGCAGACAAGTCGCGGTGCATCCGATGGAAGCGAGAGAAAAGAGGAGAGACCGATGAATTCGCCACGAACAGCCATAGTGACTGGTGCGTCTCAGGGTATTGGTGCGTGCCTCGTTACGACCCTTCTCGAGCGCGGGTATAACGTCGTCGCCACCTCGCGCAGCATGGAGAAATCCGGATTCCAAGCGTCGAAGCGGCTTGCACTAGTTGATGGCGACATAGGCGAGTCGAACACGGCCAAGACAATCGCCGAAACGACCGTCGAACAATTCGGCGGCATCGACACACTGGTGAACAATGCGGGCATTTACTTTACCAAGCCATTTCCTGAGTACACGTCTGAAGACATCGCGAAGCTGTTTTCGACCAACCTCTACGGCTTCATTTATCTCAGCCAGTATGTCGTTGTACAGATGCTGAAGCAGAAAAAAGGGGGCAGTGTGGTGAGCATCTCCGCCTCACTGGCCGATCACCCCATAGCTGGGGTCACGGCTTCCGTGCCCATGATCACCAAAGGTGGCATCGAGTCCATCTCGAAGAACCTGGCGATGGAATTTGCTCAAGAAGGCATTCGCTTTAATACAGTCGCTCCCGGCGTAGTCGACACGCCGCTGCACAGCGACGATCCAAGAGACGTTCTGCGTAGGCTTTCCCCCATGGGGAGCATCTCCGACACTCAGGAAATCGTTGATGCGGTCGTGTTCCTGGCTGAAGCGCCACACATTACCGGGGAGGTGCTGCACGTCGACGGCGGCTCGCACCTCGGCAAATGGTAGACAACAAACCTGGAGCGCCAACACATCGATCACTGACGCTGGGCCTTGATCGGCATGTCCAGCACCATCGCTGTGGAACCGATTGGAGCGAGAAAGAATGCGCACACAGCTGCAAGACGTCTTCGGCAAAGACAGGAACCCTTGCCGCTTGGTGTATGGCGTCGCCAGCCTTCCGCTCGGCGCCCCGGTCGAGCTGGAAGTCATTTTCGAGGTGGCAGGATAAGGGGAACGCACCGTGGAATACCCGACGTTGTATCGTACAACACCTATCGATGGGCTCTCCATCTTTTACCGAGAGGCAGGGCCGCAAGACGCGCCGACACTGCTCCTACTGCACGGACTGCCCTCTTCATCGCGGATGTTCGAGCCGCTCTTCGCCCGGCTCTCCGATAGCTACCACCTGGTCGCGCCCGACTACCCGGGCTTCGGACACAGCGACTGGCCGGACCCAAGACAATTCGCGTATACGTTCGATCACTACGCCCAGATCATGCAGCGCTTCACCGAAGCGCTCGTACTCTCGCGCTACAGCCTTTACATGCAGGACTACGGCGGCCCGGTGGGTTTCCGGATGGCGGTGGCCCATCCGGACCGGACCCTGGCGCTCATCGTCCAGGACGCTGTGGCGCACAACGAGGGCCTGGGGGCGAATTGGCAGCCGCGGCGGGCCTTTTGGGCCGATCGCGCCGCCAACGAAAGCGCGCTGCGCACCAATCTCCTATCGCTGCCGACGACGCGGACGCGGCATGTGGGAAACGATCCCAGCGTGGAACGCTATGACCCGGATCTATGGACCGATGAATATGCCTTTCTAAGCCAGCCCGGCCAGGCCGACATTCAAAGCGACTTGTTCTACGACTATCGCACCAACGTCGAAGCCTACCCCAATTGGCAGGCGTGGATGCGCGAGAAGCAGCCGCGCCTGCTGGTGATCTGGGGGAAGTATGACCTCTCGTTTGACCTCTCGGAGCCGGAAGCCTATCGCCGGGATGTGCCGGACGCGCAGGTTCATGTGCTCGACGCCGGTCATTTCGCCTTGGACACGGCTGCGGATGAGATCGCCGCATTGGTCCGAGGCTTTCTCGAGGCTTCCCGGTGAGGGATCCTGGCGCGGCACCTTGGCTCGGGCCGCTATCAGAGTGCGGGCGGGCGTCTGAACAAGAGAATGTGTCATGAGACACCTTCCGGCCTCTCAACAGCTGTTTCGAGGTTGCCGCCGAACGCAGAGCGCCTGGCAGACAGTCGCTTGTCGACGAAATCAGCCTCACCGCGCGCGCTAATCCGTTCATACAGCGCCGCGCACCTGTGCCTGTAAGGCTGGCTCCGACAATGTCGAATGCCTCGGGCATCAGACTTCGATTCGGAGAGCGCCCTCGCGGACTTCAATCCTGTAGCTGGGTTCAGGCTTCTTCGCGGGCCCCCGGAGTACCGAGCCGCTGGTCACGTCGAACCTGCTGCCATGGCAAGGGCAGGTCACCGTCGTTTCCTCGAGATCGCGCTTTGACAGCGAACAGCCCAGGTGGGTGCAGGTGTCACCCAGCGTTGTAGTTCAGAGAAGAACCGTTCTTGTTGCATTCCTGGTATATGCAGCGCCAGATAGCCATCAGGACGGGCCAGCACGATGCTGCCGTGGTGCGTTCCGAGTTTGTGGCGGAATTGTTGTTTGAAATCGATGTACGCGATTGCGTCTTGGGCGTCGATTTTGCGCGCGACCGCCTCTGATCCCTGCTCAAAGACGACATATCGCTTAATCGTTTCTCCCACCGATCGTTCAACCCTCTCCAGCAACTGCACAATCTGTTGCTGATCGTGGTCGAAATATGCGGGTGCAACGGCAATGAACAGAGAATAGACAGCTTGCCGTACGATGTCATAGAGGTCGACCGACGTTGTCGTTTCATCGGTGAACACGGCGAGTTTGAGCTCCAGATTTGGAATACGATCACCCGCCTGCAGCACATGTAAACCAGACAGCATCGTGAGCAACTCCGCGCGACGATAGGTGATACCCAACCCGGACAGATCCTCGCTGATCAGGTGCTGAAGCGGAGGGAGTGGGACGAATGTGCGAACCGCGAGATTGCGTACCGTCCTGAGGGCAGTATTAGGTAGCAGCGTGGTGCGGAGCAGGAGATCCGAGGAACGCATGGCCTGCTGACCAACGGGATGGCGTTCGGCCTGATAAGTATCGAGAAGATTCTCCGGGGCCTGTCCCTGCAGCACCAGGGCCAGTTTCCACGCCAGATTGTACGCATCTTGTACGCCGGTGTTGAGTCCCTGACCGCCGGCAGGGCTGTGGATATGGGCAGCATCCCCGGCGAGAAAAACGCGTCCTACCCGGTACTGGGGAACCTGGCGCAGTTGTGCCGACCAACGGGTTAGCCAGCGAGGGTCGCTGAGCCGAGTGGGAGCAGGGAGAATGGCATTGACCGAATCCTGTAACTCGTCGAGGGTGAGGCTTTCGTGCGCTGAGCTGTTCTGGTAGGCGGTATCAATGGTAATGACGCGACTAAAGCCATCTTGAAATGGAAACACCATCGCCAGGCCGCGATCATTGGAAAACTGCGTCGGCCCTTGTCTCGTGATGTCGCCATCTAGTTTGACGTCACCCAGGAAGGCGGTCCAGGAGTAGCCTTTTCCTGGAAATGGCACGCCTAACGAGTGGCGAACTGTGCTATGTGCGCCGTCACATCCCACCACATAGCCGGCATGGACGTATTCCGTCTGCCCGTCAGCGTGTTCGAGCTGCGCACAGACGTGATCGGCATCTTGCGAAAGGTGCTTGAGTGCGATTCCCCGCTCAATCGCCTGCCCAAGCGCGGTGAGATGGGTTTCTAACAGTTCCTCGGTTCGGGCCTGCGGCACGATCAAGAGATAGGGATAGCGCGTATCAAGATCAGAAAAGTCAGACACCACTTGATGATGATCTCCCGCGCTCAGATTGGCTCCAGGGGCGGTATACCCTTCCCGAACAAAGGTATCAGCAAGCTTCGCCGACGATATTTCCAGGAGTTCCATGGTACGCGCGTGCAGTGCCAGCGCCCGTGAGTAGGGCGAGCGTGCCTGGTCTTTCTCAATCAGGCGCACTGTGACGCCTCGGCGGGCTAGCTCCATCACGGCCGTAAGTCCAGTTGGGCCGGCACCGACAATCAGGACATCAATTGTGTGGCGTTCATCAGCTGTCGGCTGGTGGCTCATCATCGCCCTCCACATGTTCCAGCAGACCCAGTTCGCAGCAGATGGCTGCAATCTGCGTGCCCATATTGCCCAGCCCGATAACGGCGATGGTCTCGCTCATGGTAGTATCTCCTGTCCGGTGCAGGGGGTTATAATTTGGTCTCACGGAGTATGGACAAGTTTCCCCTTTTGTACCCGTACCTTCCCCTTGACAGCAGCGGACGGATAAGGTACACTTGTTCTAGCAACCGACTGGTGAGACCTGCGCTCCCCTGGTGGGCCGCCGATAGGATGTTGGGGCGTATGAGGAGATTTGGGAATGCTGGTGAGACGGGCCTACAAAACCGAACTGGCGTTGAACGACCGGCAAGTCACCGCCTGCCGCCAACATGCCGGCGCCGCGAGGTGGGCCTACAACTGGGGGCTGCAGGTCAAGCAGGAACGCTATCGGGCCACCAGGAAAAGCCCCACGGCAGTGGACCTGCACCGCGAGCTCAACCTCCTCAAGCAAACCGCTGTCCCCTGGATGTATGACGTCTCCAAATGCGCCCCACAGGAAGCGCTCCGGAACCTGGACAACGCGTTCAGCCACTTCTTCCGCCGGTGCGCGCTCAAGAAGCAAGGCAAGTGGAAGGGCAAGCTGGGGTATCCCCGCTTCAAAACCAAGAAGAAGGGGCTCGGCAGCTTCCGGCTCACCGGCTGCATTGTGGTCGTGTCCGATGCGGTGGTGCTGCCTCGTCTGGGCCGGCTGCGACTCAAAGAACGGGACTATTTGCTGACCGGTGGGGTGAAGGTGCTCTGTGCCACGGTGAGTGAGCAAGCGGGGCACTGGTATGTGAGTCTGCAGGTGGAGCAGGAGCAGGCGGTACCAGCGAACGCTGGCCCGGTGGTCGGGGTCGATCTGGGCGTGAAGCATCTGGCCACTCTTTCGGATGGGACGGTGATTCCCAATCCCCGTCACCTCAAGCGGCGTCTGAAGAAACTCAAGCGGTTGCAGCGAATGGTGAGTCGGCGCCAGAAGGGTGGGAAGAACCGCACGAAAGCCGTCCGCAAGCTGGCGAAGGTGCATCGCCGGATTCGCAACCAACGACAGAATACGCTGCATCAGGTGACCACCAGGCTGGCGAAAACCAAGTCAGTGCTGGTGATCGAAGACCTGAATGTGAGTGGTATGCTGAAGAACCACCATCTGGCGCAGGCCATTGGCGATGTGGGGTTCTACGAGTTCAAGCGGCAGTTGCTCTACAAGGCCAGTTGGTACGGTACTCGGGTGATCCTAGCTGACCGGTGGGAGCCCTCCAGCAAGACGTGCAGTAGCTGCGGGTGGATCGATGACGACCTGACTCTTGCGACCCGGGTCTTTCACTGTGAGCAGTGCGGTCTAGTGCTCGATCGAGATTTGAATGCCGCTATGAATTTAGTCAAACTGGCCGGGAGTTGCTCGGACAGTATAAACGCTCGGTGCGAGCCGCCGGCTCTGGCGCGACGCACAAGCCTCGCGTGAAACTGGCGGCGAAGAAGCAGGAACCCAACGCCAAGGGTGGCATGTCCATCCTTGGGTAAGTTTTGGAGAACGGCTACCAGTAGAGCTGATATCCGCGCGAATTGCCGCCAACGCACGGCTGAGCCGCGATTTCACCGTTCCCAGCGGACTGTGCATTACCAGCGCAATCTCTTCTAGTTCGAGATCGGCAAAGAAGCGTAGTTCCAACACCCGACGCTGCTCATTCGACAAGACTGCGAGCGCAGCCAGCAGTTCGCTGTCTTGCTCGCTCTCAAGAACAGCCGCTTCTACATTGGTCAGAGCGCTGATGCTCTCAGCATGTTCCGGTAGGAGTGCTACCGTGGGCAACGAGCGCTGCCGATATACCATGCGGCAACGATTGGCCACCACCGCGAGCAACCACGGACGGAACGGACGTTTGGTAGAGTAGCGTGAGAGTCCGCGCCACGCGTCCAGCCAGGCTTCTTGTAGCGCATCTTCCGCCGTTTGGCGATTCGGCAGCAAGATCCGCGCAACCCGCCAGGCCACGTCGGTGTAGCGCTTGACGATAGTCTCAAACGCGGCAGCATCACCATGCTGGGCAGAGACAATGAGATTCTCCTCCATTCGGCAGGGATCCCCTTCCATCCGCCGCGCATCAGAACGTGTTCCACTCTCTACTATGTGAAACGAGCACAGAAGGTTCCGCCGGCAAGTCGCTCTCCTATCTTCTCCTCGCGCTCGATGTGCACCTCACCCCTGGCTATCCCTACAAGGGGAGCATTTAGGTGTGCAGGACTGTCCAGGTCACGCCGCCGTCGGCGGTCCCGATGAGGCCGGCAGTCGTCACCGCCCACCCAGTCATCGGGTTCACAAAGTCCACCTGCGTGAGACCACTGAGTAAGGACAGAGAGCTGCCGCTAGTGATGATCTTGCTCCAGCTAGTGGCCCCAAGCGGCAATTGATAGAGCGTCACCTGCCTGCTGACCGTGGGAGCGACAAACACCTCACCAGTCGAGAGCACACTGCTGGGAAAGCTGTTCACGGGAACACTCGTATTGGCGGTGCCACCAAGGGTTGGACCGGGTTGCCAGCTCGTTCCACCGTCCGTCGTGCGATAGAGGTAGAGGGTCACCGGTCCGGATGGGCTCGACAGAGCGGTCACCTCAAGCACCCCAGCGGTGGCGCTGGTGAAGACCGGCAGCCCGAGTGCCCCAACGATCAAGTGGCCACCGGGCACATAGCCGGGCGGAATGGGCGAGGTCAGCGCCGCCCAGCTGCCGCCGGCATCCTGGGTGACGCAGAGATTGAGCGGGCCACCGATGGAACCACCGAGGGGACAACCACCCGCAAAACCGGTGGTGGCGTTGGCAAAGGACAGGCCGGTTGTGCCTGCCACGACTGGATAGGATGCCACTTGCGACCAGGTGGCCCCGCCATCGGTCGTGCGCCAGACATCAATCGGGAACTCTCCCGCCGCCGCTCCGAATGGAGTGGCCGTCAGCCAGCCATGCAGGCTGTCGACGAAGTCGAGTTGCCCCACCGCACCGGTGGGCACCGTGCTCGTTGACCAGTGGGCGCCGCCATCGGTGGTGTGCCACAGCGTGGTGGTGCTGCCGCCTCCATAGCGGGAGAGCCAGGTCCATGCCTCGGTAGCCGAGCGGGGATAGAGGGCGATGGTGAACGGCGACACCAGCGTCAGACCGGAAGGGGTCACATTGTGCCAGGTGTGCCCGCCATCGGTAGTCGAGGCGATACCACTGTCAATGGCAGGGGTCGAGGTTGGCACACTGCCCCAGCCCATGGTCGCTGAGAACATGGTGATCCCCGTTATCGTGGTGGTGACCACCGCTCCGGCAGGATGGGTCGAAGTTGCGGTGGTGACCACAGTCGTGGCGGTTGGTTGCGTCCGTCCGCTCGTTTGACTTCCGCACCCCGCCAGCACCACCAGCGCCGCTAGCAGCAGGATACCGGTGCCGGGCCCGAGTAGATGTAGCCGTTTCGGTGAAATACTCATCGTGCTACTCCTTTAGGCGAATGTAATAGATGTGACTCACCAGCTCGACCTCGGCAAACAAGCATAGTATGCCAGCTTCGCCATACAGCCTCACTATCGACGATGTGTGTCACAAAGGAAGCACGATTGCCCCCCTCTGAGGTCACATTTTGCATCACAAATCAGGACGGAGACACTCATCCTACATTTGTCATCTCAGGCATGGAGTCTACAAGGAGACCTGGGAGGAGAGCACACGATACCCCTCTTTAGATTTCGAGCAATGCACCTAGTTGGAACTGGGGATGCTGGCCGAAACGAACTCGCTTTCCGACCAGGCAGAGAAGGTATGGGGCTCGTAGCAGTTGTCAGGAATTCTTGGTAGGCAAGCTCCGTCTGGAATCCCGTGGTGCCCTAGCGAGGCCCATTCGCGCGGGGCGCCGGCGCCCCTAACGGCGGGCTTGATGCACTCTGCGCAGCGGGCCCGCGTCCGAGTTGCGGTATAGTGTGGGCCACAGGGAGAGAGCTTCCCGCTATCAGCACGGACCCCTTTCTCCCGCCGACACCCGTGGTATGCGACATTGTAGACGTAACCTCCGTAGCGGCAGACCTACTACCTCACGGCAGCCGCCGTGACCGCCATCACGCTCACTACATCAAAGCCAACGTACCGTACACCGCGCTTCGGCAGGAGGGGTGATGATGAACTCTGGATTAACCCCGACTACAACCAATCCGGCGGTATCTCTGTCAACCGCCACTGGCACGCTACCGACAGCCGTATCCCGTCAGCGCAGCGGGAAGTTCTGCCTCACGCAACCGATCAAGCGGGCTGTACAATTCAGGGGCAACAAGACGGCCACTATCTTCGGGGACAGACAGCGCACCTGGAGTGAGCTCTATGAGCGGGTCGCCCGCCTGGCCGGAGCCTTGCGTCGCCTCGGTGTGCGGCCCGGCGATCGCGTCGCCATACTCGCGCTCAATTCGGATCGCTATCTGGAGACCTACTTCGCCGTCTCCTGGGCTGGCGGGGTGATCGTCCCCATGAATATCCGCTGGGCAGTACCTGAACACGTCTACTCGCTCCAGGATTCGGGCGCCATCGTCCTCATTGTGGATGACGCCTTCGCCACGCTCGCGCCCCAGCTGCAGGCAGGAGCGCCTGGGGTCCAGTGTGTCGTCTTTGCCGGAGAAGGCGCTACGCCTCCTGGTATGCTGGCCTATGAAGAGGTGCTGGCCGAAGCCGAACCGGTCGCGGATGCTCTGGCCGGGAACGACGATCTGGCCGGCATCTTCTACACCGGCGGCACCACCGGCTTCCCCAAGGGAGTCATGCTCTCCCACCAGGCGATCTATGCCAATGGCCTGGCCTCGCTCCATGAGAGCGGATTCACCGATGAGAGCGCGTACCTGCATGCCGCGCCTATGTTCCATCTGGCGGACTATGCCGGATCCGTCGCTACGTCGATCGGCGGCGCCACCCACGTCTTCATACCCGCCTTTGATCCGGAGCAGACCATTGCCGCCATAGCCAGGCACCGCGTGACCAATGTGGTCCTCGTCCCCAGCATGATCGGCATGCTCATGCTGCATCCGGCCATGGAGCAGGCGGACCTCTCCTCGTTGCAGTGCATCTCCTACGGCGCTTCGCCTATTTCCGAAACCCTGCTCACCACCGCTCTGACCAAATTGCCCGGCTGCAAGTTCCTGCAAGCCTACGGCCAGACCGAGCTGGCACCGGTCGCCACCGTCCTGCCTCCCGACTATCACGTGCTCTCCGGCCCCAAGTCGGGGAAGCTCCGCTCAGCTGGACGCGTGACCTACGGGGTCGAGCTGCAGATCGTCGACACGTCCGGTCAGGAGGTGCCGCGTGGAACCATCGGCGAGGTCATCGTGCGTGGTCCCAACACCATGCTCGGGTACTGGAACAAGCCGGAGGAGACGGCTCGAGCGCTGGTGGACGGCTGGATGCATACCGGAGACGCCGCCTACATGGATGACGATGGCTTTATCTACATCGTCGATCGCCTCAAAGACATGATCGTCACCGGCGGCGAGAACGTCTACTCGGTTGAAGTAGAGAACGCCATTGCGTCGCACCCGGCCGTCGCCAGCTGCGCGGTCATCGGGGTGCCCGACGAGCAGTGGGGCGAGCGGGTGCACGCTGTAGTGGTGCGCAAGGCCGGTGCGCAAGCCAGCGAAGCCGACATCATTGCTCACTGCCACCAGCTCATCGCCACCTATAAGTGCCCCGGCAGCGTCTCCTTCCAGGACAGCCTACCGCTCTCCGGTGCCGGCAAAGTCCTGAAGCGGCAGCTGCGCGAACCGTACTGGCAGGGTATGGAGCGAGGTATCAACTAGCAACTGGAGCCGTCCGGTCGTGGTACATTCTGCACGATGAGGCCCAGAGCGCGTGTTGGTTACCACTCGTCTATCTTCGAGCCCAGGAGAACGCTCATGCCGTGCACTGCCCCTAGCATAACCCTGCAGGAGATATCCCTATGCTTATGGCTTCTCGTCGCCAGGAGATGGCGGTGAGGAAGCGCCTGGCGTGCCTGCAGGCGGGGCCGGTGGAATGCCAGGATACATCGACTCCTGGTAGACTTGCTGCGCGAGTGCGTGCGACTGCCCAATCGACTTCCCGATCACCCCGCCAAGAGCACCGAGAGCAAGCCCGACTACGGTCGCACCCAGTATCCCTACTACCAGAAGGATCGCCGCGTAGATGAGGAATTGCGCGTCGGGCGTTGCTCCTGCTACCGTTACATGGACGAAGTTTTGCCCCGCCCGGCGCATCTTCTCAAGCAGGGCGTGATCGGTCAGCAGGAGGATCATGACCAGAGCGGCGTTGAGCAGGGAGCTGAACAGTCCCGCCCACAGGCCAGCCACCAGACCCGTGCTGGTGGTGCCGGTCTGTGCCGCGGCCAGCAGGCCAGCCACCAGATAGACGGCGAGCGAGAGGGCCAGCGTGGCCAGCGTCGGAAAGCTGGCGCTCTGGTTCTGTACCAGGTAGTAGTTTGCAATCAAGAGCACGCCCCAGCCGAGACCGAAGAGCGCCCCGAAGCGCAGCGCTGGGCTGCCTGAAGATGGAGATGATGTGTTCGACATATGATTTCCTTCCGTTCTCATCGCCGCGGAGCGTCGAGCCAGGTATCACCGGCTCGTAGTGCGCGGCGAGCAAGCTATTCGTAGCGCAGCACCTCGAGTGGGCGAACTCGGGTGGCGTTCCAGGCGACCAGCAGCGCTACCACCACGCTGACGAAGGTGGTTCCAAAGATAATGACCAGCACCAGACCGGTTTCTACGCCAAAATTCAGCGCCTTGACCTGAAGTCCCAGGATGAACAGGGCAAAGGACACAAGGAGCATGGCCAGCACCCCTCCTGTAAAGCCCACCACGCCGTTCTCCACCAGCACCTCGCTCAGCACGCTGGCGCTGGTGTAGCCGACCGATTTGAGGATGCCCTGCTCGCGGCGCCGCTCCAGCATGGCCAGCGCCACCGCGTTGGCGATGATGACCACCCCGGCGATCATCGCCAGTGAGGCAATTGCGGTCAGCATGATGATGAGGTTGTTCAGGATGCTGTTGATCGCCACCGTAGCCTCGGCCAGACTCACCGTCTCGGCGCTGGGAACCGCTTCCACGACCTTGTTGAGATCCGCAGCGGCCTTATTGGGATTCAGGATGAGCGAGTAAGTGTAGAGCTCACGCCCGTGCGCAAGGCCTACAGGCACTGAGTCGTCGGCGATCATGCTACCTCCGTTCACGCTTATGGTCGGGCCGCCAGTCGACGTGGTGTAGAAGCCGACCACCGTGACCGTTCGCGTGGTCTTGCCGTCGGGTCCCAACAGCACAATCTGCGAGCCTACACTCAGACTGAGCGGCGCAACGGTAGAGCGCACCGACATGATGACATTATTGGTCCCGGCGTCGCCGGCAGCGAGATTACGTCCGCTCACGATGTTCAAGACGGGAATCTGGTTAGCCGCGAGATTGTAGCCGACTGCATGGCTCAGGTAGGAGAGCACCTCCGCGCTAGTCAGCAGCTGGCCTGAGGCGCCTTGGGTGGCCGCCGCCTTCACTATGGTGTCGATCGGCTGGCCGTTGACCGAGACTGGTTGGACCGGGGCCACCGTGTTGACCAATTCGCCCTTGATGCCGGAGATCTTGCTGAGCTCCTTGTCGACCGCCGCTTTGTTGGCGGCATTGACACCGATGAAGGCATTGTAGGTGGTACCGCTGGACAGCAGTCCGTTGATGTCGTTACGGATGCCGATGCCAATAGCCAGGATAAGCCCGATGGCAAATACGCCGATGAACAACGCGACCATCGTCGTCACGGTGCGCGTGCGCTGCCTGCCGATGTTGCGCAGTGCCATCTTGATAGTACTCTTCCAGGTGCGCGGCACGAACGCCACCACCAGGCCGAGGAGCGAAATGGCGGTGAAGAGGGCGGTCATGGCGGGAATACCACTCCACCCGTGCGTGAATCCCAGCCAGGTGAGGCCGCCAAAAACGACGACGCCGGCACAGACCAGGCCGGCAAATCCAAGATTGAGCGACTCCGGAACCGGTAGCTGGCTGATCAGGTAGACCACCAGGGTAAAGGCCGCGGTCAGTATTCCCAGGACCACGACTCCGATGAGCACGAGGAGGAGCGCCAGCTGAATGCTTCCCAGGATGACCGCGGAAAGCACGAAGAACAGAACCCCCAGAAGCACCACGAGGAACACCGTCAAGGCGGCGCTGCTGGCAGTGTAGCCGAGAGAAGGGTCACGCAGGAGCGCCTGCGGGCGTATCTGGCCGGCCTGCACGATAGGCATGATGCCAAAGATCAGCGCGGTAAATAACCCGATAGCTACCCCGCCAAGGAGCGTTCCCGGGTCCACGGCGAAACTCAGGTGCAGAAGCACGGCGTTCTCCACGACGGTCTTGACCACCAGAGCGGCACCGATACCGGCGAGCACGCCGACCACGCCGCCCATGAGTCCGAGCAGAGCTGCCTCCACACCGAAGAGCGCGTACAGGTCGGCCTGGCGATACCCGGAGGTCTTCAGCATGGCGATTTCCACCTGACGCCGGCGCAGCAGTACCTGCATGGTATTGACGATGCCGACACCGCCGATCAAGAGGGCGAGCACGCCGACAATCTCCATGAAGTACCGCAGATTCTGCACGGCTGACTGATTCTGCTGAAGCTCCTGCTTGGCAGTGGTGATGGTCGCGGCGGGCAACGCCTGCGATAGGGCGGACGCCGCCTTGTCCTGATTGGCATTGGTATGTCCAGGAACGTTGGCGTAGACGGCGTTGTACTGCACCGGAACACCTTCGCTGCTGGGCAGCGCCGCGTAGGTATCGATCGAGACCAGCATCTCCGGCTGGTCGAAGAACCCCGACGTGTAGATGACACCACCGATGGTCGCGCTGAACGAGCGACCGTCGCTAGGCGACTCAACCCTCAGCTGATCTCCCCTGTGCAGCCCGAGCTGGGAGAGCAGTGAGTCGGTCACCACTACCGTATTGCCGGACACGAGAGAAGATAGCGAACCGTTGCTGGGGTCGCTGAAGTCGGGAGCTCCCGCCAGTGGGAAGACCGACGGGTCGACGGCAAACAGCTCGAACCTCTGAGCCTGCCCGTTGACCACGGCCTGGACCTGTGTATCGACCACCGCGGTGTACTGGGTGAGCGTCCCGTTGGCTTTCAGGTTGGCAAAGACCCCGAGCTGCTGCTGGTTGAAGGGGCCAATGCCGTTCTGTACCGAGATGTCGCCGCCGAGAGCGCCGCGCACGTTGCCGGTAAGCGCGGTATTTACCATGTTGCCGACCAGCTCCAGCGAGACGATGGCCATCACGCCTACGGCAATACAGAAGATGGCCAGGAGGGTGCGTTGGCCTCCCCGCCGGAGCGACCGGGTGGCGTAGTTCCAGTAGAGCTTGAGCCGATTCATGCTAAGCGCTTCCTTTGTCGGAGAGAACTGGTCATAGGGCTCCCGTGGGGAGCGCCGCAGAGTCTTGGTCTGCCACCAGACCGTCCACGATATGGATAGACCGGTTGGCGGCCTCCGCCACGTTGACGTCGTGGGTGGCGATCACAAAGGTGGTGCCGGTCCTGGTATCCATGTAGGCGATGTACTCCTCATTCTGCCGACTTCCCGGGTAGTGCCTGGGGAGTCCTCTCGGTACGTCCACAGTGTCGACGTCTCTAAAACCGTCACAACTCATCCTGAACTTTGTGCATGGTTACAGCATGAAGCCGTACAGCCGTTTTGTCAGGCGTCTGCAGGCGTATTGCTGGGTGGTCCAGAGGCGTAGCCGGGACCGAGAGGATGGTTTGCATGAGTGGCCCATCCACCCTCGGTGGACGCATCACGGCAGCCTGCAACCCGCGTGGGCGTCATCCCTTTAGGCTCCTTCACCATAGTGCAGCGCTGACTTCTCGTTGGGAGTACCGCTTCAGTACTTCTTTAGACGCCCGGAAGAATACCTCTCGAGACGCATGACAAAACGGCTGTGCGGCGGTATGCTGGAGGTACCCAGCGCGGATCAGCAGTAGGACCAGTCGGCTCAGCTGGTGCACGCGCTCGTGCCAGCCTGTCTGCTGCTCACGGGTGTTATATTGAGGTTGGGACTGTTGAAACCTGTTTTGCTGCTGCAAGCAAGGGAAGGAGGCACGCAATGCCATCGTTCGTTCGTCCCTTTCGCCGCCTCCAATGGAAACTCACCTTCTCCTACACCTGGATCACGGTGATGACCCTGGGCCTACTGGTGATCGCTAGCAGCGTGGTCGGTAGTGAGCTGGCGGCAGCCAATGTCTCGCACCTGGCCGTTGAGGAGCTCCAGGTCCAGGCCGCTGAAGTGGAGCCGTATCTGTCTGCCGCTTCGCCCGACCGCGCGGGCATTGCACGCTGGCTCCAACAAGGGGGTACCCTGACGACTCCAGTGGTGCGATCGCACATGCCCCTGGTCAACTACTCCGTCACAGTGGATGGCTTTGTTACGACGGTGGTGGACCGGCAGGGAGTGGTTCTGGCCTCGCGCGGGCCGGATGCGGTCTCTGCTGGCACACCGCTCTTGCTGCACCTGCCCCAATCGGCTACGACCGTCCTGCGCGCGGCGCTCTCAGGCCAGACGGATGCGGGCCAGTTGGTCGCCTCTCTCCCACATGACACAGTCCTGGTGGCCTATCCGGTGGTAGGACCTGCTGGTCGAATCGAGGGTGCCCTGGTGGCGCAGGCCCCAGACCCGGTCCCGAACCAGCCCGTGCTGCTGCTCAACGCCCTGGAGAGTGGAGTGGACCTTGCCCTGCCGGTGGCGATCCTGGCGGCGCTCATTGGCACCTTGTTTGGGTTCTTGACCGCGCGTGGCTTCTCCCACCGCTTCCAACAGCTCTCCGGTGCCGTTGAGCAGTGGGGGCAAGGGAACTTCACGCTGCGGGCGACGGACGCATCCGGGGATGAGCTCGGGCAATTGACGCGCCGCCTCAATCTACTGGCCGAGCAGTTCCAGGGTCTTCTGTCGTCGCAGCAGCAGCTCGCCACGTTGGAGGAGCGCCATCGTCTGGCGCGCGACCTACACGATAGTGTCAAGCAGCAAGTCTTTGCGATCTCTATGCTCGTGAATTCCGCCAAAAAAATGCTGAGCAGCGATCTCGGCCGCGCGCAGACCTGCCTGGAGGAGACCAATACCTATGTCCAGCTCGTCCAGCAGGAACTGACCACGCTGGTGCTCGCCTTGCGTCCGGCAGCGCTGGACGAGCAAGGGCTAGTCGCAGCAGTGAGCGATCTGGCAGCACACTGGTCAGCGCAGAGCGGCATCGCCTCGCAGGTCAAGGTCGAGGGCACACTCGCCCCCTCGCTGAAAGTGGAAGAAACGCTGTTTCGCATTGCGCAGGAAGCGCTGGCGAATAGTGCTCGCCATAGCCAGGCTACACAGGTAGAGCTAACCTTGACGAGCGAGCAGGACCGCTGTACGCTCACAGTAGACGACAACGGGCAGGGATTTGACTACGCCACTGTGCAAGGACAGGGCAGTGGCCTGCGCTCCATGCAGGAGCGCATCCACGCAGTGGGCGGAACGCTGAACGTCACAAGCGCTCTGGGCCAGGGAACATGTGTCACGGCGCGCTGTCCAGCTTTGGGGCTGGGAGAAGGGGCGTAGGAAAGGCGCGATGGAGCCAATTACGATCCTCATTGTCGATGATCATGCCATTGTGCGGCATGGCGTGCGTACCTTCTTTGATATGGAGCCGGATCTGCTGGTGCTGCAAGAGGCTGATTCCGGGGAGGCTGCCGTGCGCCTGGCAGCAGAGCTGATCCCGGATGTCGTGTTGATGGATCTGATGCTGCCGGGCATGAGCGGCGTGGAGGCGATCCGGCAGATCAAGCAGGCCAGCCCAGAGACGCAGATCATTGCACTGACCTCCTATCATGAGGATGCCTTCATCTTTCCAGCCTTGCGCGCTGGAGCGCTTTCTTATGTCCTCAAGGATGTGCATCCTGAAGCGCTGGTGGAGGTGGTGCGTCAAGCGGCTAGAGGGGAGTCGGTCCTGCATCCCCAGGTGGCCGCACGCGTCATCCAGGAAATGCGTAGCACAACGGCCGGACCACCCCCGCTCATGACCCAGTTAAGCGAACGCGAACTGGACGTGCTGCGACTCATAGCCCAAGGGCTGACCAACGCTGCTATCGCTGAATCCTGCACGATCAGTGAGAAAACAGTGAAAAAACATGTCAGTAATATCCTGAGCAAGCTGCACCTGCTGGATCGGACGCAGGCAGCGGTGCTGGCGTGGCAGCAGGGATTAATGCGCCAGGGACTATAATGACCCCCAAAAACTGAGTGAGGCGGTTAGGTGGAGCAAGCTGGAGTACAGTGGCTGCCAAGGTGCAGGCCCATGGGACGACAGCGCCGCCGGTGAGAGCGCCGATTTTAAAGTGAGAGTGGCTCAGGAAGCTATCCGCGAGCAGCATACCATCAACGAACTGGCCAGCGAGTACGGAGTCTACCCCAATCTGATTCGGGAGTGGAAGAAGCTTTTGTTGAGCGAGTCGCCCCAGGTGTTCAACAGCCGCAGAGGCGACGAGCAGAAGCTGCTCGAGGAGGAACGGGATCGGCTCTTTCAACCGATCGGGCAGCTCCAATTAGTCCCAAATAGGTCGTTTTCGGGGCAGCGTTGCGTAGTCGCCGCTAGGCCAATGGCAGCGGTGCCGGACTATTCTTTGGATCAAACAGCATCAACCAGGGGAGAGGAGAACAGCTGTGGTTAAAGTAGGTATCGGGCTGCCCGGGAAAAGCGTCGCTGACGTTCGCGCCTCGGCTGAAGCTGCCGCGCCATACGCCTTTGCTAGTTTCTCGGTGTACGGCGATCTCTATGATCTGCCGCCATATGGGGTACTTCCCGCCGCCGCCGATGCGTTACGGGGGACGCCAGTTCAACATATCGGTCCATTCGGCGTGCCAGTCGGCTTGCAGCATCCTGAACTAACCGCCGCGCACGCGATTGCGCTTGAAGAGCAACTACCCGGACAGTCATCCATAGGTTTGGTTCGTGGCGCGTTTCTGGAATCGATTGGGGAGCGGCCAGCATCGCTCAGCCGATTGGAGGGGACAATTGCGTACATCCGCCAGCGTTTTGGCGGTGAGATGCCCCCAATCTATATCGGCGGCTTCGGGCCGAAAATCTTGGCAATGGCGGGACGCCTGGCTATTGATGGTGTGAAGCTGGGCGGCAGTACGAACCCGGATCTAGCCGCTCATGCTGCCGCGGCCATTCACAATCCCCATGTAGAAATCGTGCTGGGTGCGGTCAGCGTTATTGACCCGGATAGGAAGGCCGCGCGGACGCTTGCGAGGTCTGAAGTAGCCAAGTATCTAGCGATTATTGGTGAGCTTGACCCCACCATCCAGGGGGACGACTTGGAATCTTTGCAGCAGTTTATGGACCGCTTCAAAGCAGGCGACCCCTATGCTGGTGATGCTATTTCCGATACGCTGTTGGACAAGTTTGCCCTGGCTGGTACGGCCGATGATGCACTTGCGGCGCTTGAACAGATGGATGGCAAAGCCGGTAGATTTGAGTTCGGAACTCCGCATGGGCTGGGCACACATCCTGAAGCCATTAGATATATTGGCGAGGTCATAGTTAACGAATTGGGGGGCAACGGATGAACTACCAACTCTTTGACTTAGAAATTGAAACCGTCGGTGACCCCGCTACCTTCAATTGCTCTCACAGAGTCGGCGATGGGCTCATTGTCAAAGGCGAGAATATTTCATTTAAGCCTGGAACTACCTATTTCTCGCACTATGCGTTAGGTTCGCTGTTGCCGTATATTGCCGCGAAGCAGCGCGCTGCGTCGGAAAGCGACTGGATGAGCTATGAGACAGATATAGCCTGCCCCGACCCTAAATGCGGCGCGCGGTTCAGGTTCAAACGGCTCGCCGAAGCCACCTACAGCTATGGGGCCATTGATAAGACGAGCGGCCAGGACGTTTGACTGAGGCCAGAGGGTTATAATCCACCACGTAGCAAACAGGCTCATGCGTGTTGCGCAAGAATGGGACACTCTGTACAAATGTTCAACTGATTTGCTATACTTCGACGGATATCAGTGGGGCGTATTTGCGAGCAATACCGGATGCCGATACAGGGAGTACATGAGCTATCAGGTGACGGTGACGGACGTCGCGGCCCGTCCGACGGCGGTGGTGCCTGCGACGACCTCGTGGCAGGAGTTCCCGACACTGTGGCGGGAACTGAGTGATGAGGTGTGGGCGTGCCTGCACGCAGGCGGGATCTACCGAGGGTGCCGCGTTATCATGCTGTATTGGGACGATGTGCCACGTGTCGAGGTTGGGGTCGAGCTGCTCGTACCGTGCCCGCTCACCGGGCGGGTGGTGGCGTCAGCCCTGCCCGCGGGACGGGTGGCGATGACCGTTCATTACGGACCGTACTCGGGGTTGGGGGCAGCACATCGGGCCGTGATTGACTGGTGCGCCGCGCAGGGAAAACGGAGGATCGGCACCCGATGGGAGGTCTACGGACCACACAACGACGATCCTGCCAAGGTGTGGACCGAGGTCTACTATCTGTTAGCGTGAAGGCGCTCACGTGTAAGGCAAACAGTCAGCCTGGATCACCCAAAGATGTGTGACCTCCGGACGCTACCCGGAGCAAGATCAAAAGTCGAAAAAGGGCATTTGACCATAAGGGGGCAGAGATGGCGAGCGAACTTCGGGTGACGCTCGAAATCGGACCGAAAGGGAAGAAGGTGGCGGCAGTGGCGCCGGATTGGCCCGGTCTAGAGCGCGGTGCGAAGACCGGGGAGGTCGCGATTGAAAGGTTGCAATCCTACCTTCCACGCTATGCACAGGTGGCGAAGCTGGCTGGGATGGAGGCAGAATTTGCGGCCATCACCACGGTTGACGTGGTCGAGCACTATCCAGGCACGGGCTCAACCGACTTCTGGGGCATCTCGTTCGCGTTCTCGGGCATCGATAGGCAAGACATACCTCGCGAAGAATTGGAACGTGAACTGACCCTGATGCAGGCATGCTGGGCGTTTTTCGACGACGTGCGGTTGCGCGTGTCGGCCCAGATGCAGAAGGGTCCGCGAGGGGGAGGGCGTGATCGGGATCACATCGTGCGTCATACGATTCGCGTGGAGCAAGAGTGGGCAGAGAAGGTCGGGGTGGCCACTCTCCAAGATGCGCTGCTGATCGACGAGGGCCTGCAAGCGTACCGCGACGCCTATTGCAGCGCCATTCGGGCGTTCCATGCTGAGGGCAAAATAGCCCGAACCTGGCCACTCCAGTACCTGATTCGGCACACTGCGTATCACACGCTGGATCACGCCTGGGAAATGGAAGACAAAGACCTGACCGCCAACCGCGCGTGAGAGAGCGACTGATAACGCCTACGAGCGGGCGAGCCGCTTGATCATGAGGAAGATCATGGCGACGACCGACGACGAGGGCCACAGGCTATGCGGCCGACTGGCCGTGTGCCTGGCGAGATTGCAAGCAGAGCGCGGTTTCATTCGGCGTTCGTGGCAGTTGAGGTCGAGCACATCGTCACTGGACATCACCTCGATACAGTCGGTCTTGGTCGTGCCGTTGAGCTTTCCAAAAGCAAGTACTGTTCGATGAGCCAGACTATCGCGAAAACGGCAACGATCACCATCAGCTACCGGGTCGTCGAAGCAGAGTCCTAATTTTCTCGCAGCTGGTGTACACTACAGCGTGGGAGCAGCCACGGCGCAAGGTCGCCGCCACATTGGAGAACGCGATAATGCCGACTATCAATCGCTTTGACCCCTTCCTACCGGAAATTCATGAAAATCCCTATCCTTACTACGCCATGCTGCGGGACGAGGATCCCATCCACTGGGGCATGCCGTTTCTGGCCGGGGCCTCCGGTGCGTGGTACGTGTCACGGTATGATGACGTTATACGCATCCTCAAAGATGCGGCTTACGTCAAAAATCTAGGCAGTGTCTATTCAAGCGAGGCGTTGCCGCCGGTTTCAGAGCAGATCCGCTTTTATGTTGAAATGTCCCGCCACGCTATTTTGCTCAATGATCCCCCTGACCATACACGACTGCGTAGGCTGGTGAGCCAGGCGTTTACCCCGCGCATTATCGAAGGTCTTCATCCCACAATTACCATGATCGCCACCGAGCTGCTGGAGGAGGCGGGTTCACGAACCGAGCTGGATCTCATCAGCGACTATGCGTTTCCGCTGACACTGCGGGTAATCGCGGCCATGATTGGTGTGCCCGACCAGTACCGTGATGTACTCTGGCGCTGGTCGCGTGTGCTGATACGTACACTTGATTTGGCACCATCTCTGGAAGCCTTCGTCGAAGCCGAACAGGTTGCTCGCGAGGCTTTCGCCTTCTTCCAGGACCTGGTCAACGAGCGGCGTGCCCACCCGGATGATGGCCTGCTCAGCCATCTCATAGCTGCTCATGATCAGGCTGACAAGCTCAGCGAGGCCGAACTGATCGTCATGTGTACCCTACTGCTGATTGCTGGCTTCGATACCACCGTCAACCTTATCGGCAACGGCATGCTCTCGCTCTTGCAGCATAGAGACCAGCTGGTGGCTCTCTATCAGGACCGGGAGCTCATGACCTCAGCAGTCGAAGAGTTTTTGCGCTACGAGCCTTCCACGCAGAAGGCCCTGCGCTACGCAACCACGGATACCGAGCTGCGCGGGCGGCAGCTCGCTAAAGGTGATGCCGTGCTGGTGCTTCTCGGCTCAGCCAATCGAGATCCGGAGGCGTTTGCCAATCCTGATCGGCTGGATATTACCCGAAGGGATAACCGTCACCTAGGCTTCGGGGCCGGCATTCATGTCTGTCTGGGTGCGCCGCTGGCTCGGCTGGAAGGCAAAATCGCCATCAACTGTCTGCTTAACCGTTATCAAGCTATGGAGCTGGTTGACTCGAAGCCGCAGTGGCTAGAAGATCTGGGTACGTTTCGCCGCTTGGCCCGACTGCTGATAGAGGTAGACTAGACCGTCCGCGACCTGTCCTGGCTACTTCGCAAGTCCAGTGACGAAAGACAGGATTTGTGAGAGTATCCGAGGGGTTGGCCTTTGGCCTGGGCCCTTCAGGCGGCTCGGCAGTAAGCATGGTGTAAGCCACCCAAGATGGGTAGCGCCAGGTCGCCTAAGATCCAAGCAAGGGACGGATTGTGCCTCAAGTCGCACGTTCACTGGGCTATTTACAGGAGAAGTCTAGCTCAGGCAATGCAGCGATAGACCGCATCTCGCAAGCTCTTCTCGCGCGGATCATCCCACAGGTAAAAGCCCATCTTATTCATCCCGTAGGCAAAGCCGATCTGTGCCGCCGGGTCCGCAAAGCAGAACGACCCGCCCGCCCCCGGTGTGCCAAAGGCTTCCTCGCCCAACCCAAAGCGAAAAGCGGGGAACGGCTTGGCATAGCCCAGCGAGAAGATCGTCTCCACGCGCAGCACCATATCGAGCAGGCCGTCGCGCGGAGGGGCGGCTGGCTGCTTCATGGCATTGAATGTCTCTTCGCGCAGCCCCAGCCGTTGGCCTCCAGTGGCAAACTCGCCGTAGGCTTTCGCCATATCGCGCACTTGTCCGATGCCATTGGATGCTGGCAACTCCAGGCGCTGCACGCGCGGGTCATTGTAGCTGGCACCCTGCCCCAGGAGTTTGGGATTGTCAAAGCTTCGCGCCGTGATCGAGCGTGGATTCATGAAGGCCAGCACAAAGGGGCGCGGCATCTTATTCATATTGAAGAGCAACTGCCACCTGGGATAGGGCGCGATGCGCGCTATACGGGCTTGCGGGATATCCTCGGGCAAGCCAATATAGAACTCGACCTGCAGGGGCCGCGCCACCTCATCCTGAAAGAACTGCCCGATGGTACGATGCTTGGGATCGACGCGCCGAATCAGTTCGCTTTCATACCACCCAAGCGATATCGCATGGTAGCCATGCCGGGTGCCAGGCTCCCAGGCAGGCTTTTGTTTGGCAATCGCTCTCGCCACCTGATCGGGGTCCGCCAATTGCTCAATATCCAGCGGCTCATCGATGGCACAGACCCCTGCCTGATGGCTCAACAGCTGGCGGACGGTCACCTGCTCTTTGCCTGCTTGAGCAAATTCCGGCCAGTACGTTGCCACGCGCTCATCATAGCTGAAAAGCCCCCGCGAATGCGCCACGGCCACCCCCATCGAGGACATGCCCTTGGTGGAGGAAAAGACGAGCACCAGGGTATCTTCCTCCCACGGCTCCCCAGTCACGTTGTTGCGGATGCCGCCCCACAGGTCAACGACCTTCTCTCCCCGATAGTAGACCGCGCAGGCTGCGCCCAATTCTCCGCGCTGCGCAAAATTGCGTTGAAACTCCTCGCGTACGGGCTCAAACCCAGACGCTACCGTCCCGTGAATGGTCACTGCTGAGGTGGTTGCCATGTGGCCCCCTTTGCAAACGCCATCTACCGGGTGGTCGGTAGATGAGATGGACACGCACAAGCATACCTGGATACTCGGCAGGTTGTAAAGCGGGAGTGGCAACATCTGGTGACGAACTTACTGACCTTTGCGTAGAGGCGTACAATCATGGTGTGCTCGCGCCATGAAGACCAAGACAGCTCAGCTCGGCTGGAGCGAGGGGCGGCGCCATCCCGCGCCGGCCGGGGCTGCCAGCCCCGGCCCACCGCGGAGCAACGACGGAGCCGTGAGCGACGTAGCTCCGCGCAGCACGCGGCATCCCGAGCATCACTAGGGGAGCGCACCGATGACACCATCCGACGCAGACAACCTGAGCCTCGCAGCATTGCGCGATCCCGCCCTGCGCGCAAACCCATACCCTTTCTATGAGCGGTTGCGCTCCCACGCTCCGGTGCATTGGGACGCCGCGGCGGGGATGGATGGCGGCTGGGTCCTGACACACCACGCTGATGTGATGGCGGCGCTGCGCGACCCGCGGGTTTCCGCCGAGCGACTCGAGCCACCACAGGACGCCGACTGGCTCCCTGCGGAATACCGCGAGGCGGCCCGGCGGGTCTTCCGCGCCATGCCACACCAGCTGCTCTTCCTCGACCCCCCTGACCATACACGACTGCGCGGGTTGGTCAGCAAAGCCTTCACTCCGCGTCTGGTCGAGGCGTTGCGGCCACGCATCGTCAAGCTGGCGAACGAGCTGCTTGATCCTGTGCAGGAAGCCGGGCGGATGGACGTCATCGCCAGCCTCGCCTACCCGCTTCCCGCGATCGTGATTGCTGAGCTACTGGGTGTGCCGCAGGAAGATCGCGAGCAATTCATCCGGTGGTCGGCAGACTTTGGCGGCTTTCTCGATAGTTCCACTCTCACCGCGCAAGAGGCGTTGTTGGCTCTCCAAGGCGTCGCCGACTTCATGGAGTACTTCCGTGGCATCATCGCTGGCAGGCGCTCCGCGCCGCGTGATGATTTGCTCCAGGCACTGCTCACGGCGCGCGAGCGCGACGACATGCTCACCGAGGACGAGTTGCTGGCCAATCTCGTGCTGCTGCTTGCCGCCGGACATGGCACGACAACGCACCTCATCGGTAACGGTCTGCTGGCGCTGCTGCGCCACCCCGAGCAGTATCAGCGTCTCCGCGAGAATCCCGGCCTGATCGCAACCGCCGTCGCTGAGCTTCTCCGCTTCGACAGCCCGGTGCAGCTAACGGGCCGGAGGGCTCGCCAGGAGATCATCATTGGAGACGTGACGCTGGCAGCCGGACAGCACATCATCGCTATCCTTGGCGCGGCCAATCGTGACCCTGACCAGTTCCCCGATCCCGACCGGCTCGACGTTGGCCGAGCCGAGAACCGGCAGCTGTCGTTCGGATACGGCATTCACTTTTGCTTGGGCGCGCCCCTTGCTAAAGTGGAGGCAGAGATCGTCCTGTCCGCGGTCACTCGTCGCGTGCCACAGTTGCGACTGGCGGCCGGTGCTGAAAGCGCCCTCGAGTGGCAGCCGAGCATCGTCTTTCGTGGTCTCAAGTCGCTTCCAGTCGTCTTCGCCTAGCAACGCAGGAGCAGGCGTGGTAAGCCATGGCCACGTGGACGCCACAGTCTCCGCGGCGTACTGTTCCTGGCTGAGCTTCCCGAATCCGGCCAGCATATGCTGGAGATGCTGCGTCAGTCTCTGGAGGACCATGTGGTGACCATCAGCCGCGCGCAGGGAACGGTGACATTGTCCCGCCAACGTCATGCTGCTGGGCACCTTGAATCCTTGCTCCTGCGCTACCTACGAAATGAATGGCATGAGCCTACGGAGCGAGCTGATAGAGGCGCACAGCATTATCATGGAGCACAGCTATGGCAGCTGTTTCGGCCTCTGTGAGGGTCAATTCACCACACGACACCGATTCGCCAAGGACCTGCCCCAAGATACGGCGACCCTCGCGTGCACTGATCCAGTGGAGTTCAGGAATCCCAACGGCATCTGAACTATAGAGCAATTTGGTGATGGGCGCGACTCCTAGGGCCGCACGTGTAAACGCCGCCATTTCTCCATAGCTGAGAAACGGAATGCCATAGGAAAGGTCCAGATACACTTGCTCGTACACAGCCGCCAGATAGCCACCCTGATGCGTATATGGGTAGCACTCGTGCAACAGGATTACTGGCATACCCCGATAGGGGCGATGCTCCAGCACGGCGCGCAAGTGCAAGGGATTCGCCAGCAACATATCAGCATCCGTATCACCATAGCCCGTATGGAACTGCATCGGAAGTTCTTGGTGCGCCGCTTCCGTGAACGCCACATGCAAGAGGGTATCAAGCAACGGTTTATGCTGCAGGCGCAGATGCCTCTCTTGGGTTACTGTCTGGCGAGCTTCCCTGAAGGACGCTTCGACCTCAGACGTCTCCCACCAGCGAATATCAAGTCCCGTTCGATAGGCAACAATACTCTTGAGCCCTACGTAGCCGTGTCTGCGCACGTCATCAAGCGCACCGCGTAGCGCCTCAATGGTGTCGTCAAGGGTGTTGTGCTGCGAGATCAACTCCTGCATCATGTTTTCTAGCCGGAGGAACGGCGCCACACGGCAGTTGGCCAGTGCTGCGACTGTGGTATCTGGCATGAGGAGTTCAGAGGGGGGATATCCTTGGTCTATCAGCAATGTTTCGATGGTGGCCGCATGGAGAAGGGCACGGATCAGGTCGGCGGGTTGGTAGCGCTTTCGTGCTTCAAGTACTGCCGTCTCGGATGGTGCGCACTCAAAGAACAGGGCAAGATCGCGAATCAACCGATGGTAGAAGAGCGTCGAGGCAACGTGCTCCTTCCAACTGCTTTCGTCGCGGGACTCAGTGAAATGGCGGCGCCATGAAGTAGTATCACTGGGCTGCTGCGCCCGGTAAAAACCATGACAATGTTCGTCTACGAGCGGAATACCCGTCAAATCCAGCGCGTCCACTAGAGCCACCCCTTCTTGTGTCTGGTTGACCTTGCCGCTGCCGCATCAGCGCCTTGACAGCACATTTTCTCGTCGCCTATCGTACAGGTTGGGCCGTCGTCTGCTGTCTGCCCGTTTCCTACTTGCGATTTGTATGTACGCCGTGCCACTTCTCTCATCACTCATTCATCAGTCAGCAACTATCATACGTCAAGGTGCAGCAATAGATGGGGGCAAGAGACCCGGAGGAGGCCGAAAGCTATGGACCGCGAAACCGTTCTTCACCGCGCAGAAGAGGAGCATCTCCGGCTGGTGCGCTTCATGTATTGCGATAACGGTGGCATCATTCGTGGCAAAGCAACCCATATCAATGGCTTGAAAAGCCGTATGGCAGAAGGCATTGGTCAGTCGCTCGCCATGCAAGCATTTGCTGGAGTTGATGCGCTGGCGACGGTTGATGGTATGGGACCCGTAGGCGAGTTTCGACTGGTACCCGACCCTGATACCTTCGTCGTCCTGCCCTACGCGCCCAAGACGGGCATGATGATCTGCGACCTCTACTCGTGGCAAGACCGCCAGCCCTGGAGCGCCTGCCCACGCACCTTCCTCAAGCGCATGATTGCCGCAGCAGAAGAGATGGGCATTGCCATACAGGCAGCGGTGGAGCACGAGTTTTACCTGGCCTATGCAAGTGGCGAGGGCGGTTATGTGCCCTATGACCGGAGCCTTTGCTACAGCAGTATTGGTTTTGACACTGCAGCGCAGATCATTGAGGACATCCTGGCAACCTTGGAGCAGGAAGGCATCCAGGTAGAGCAGTATATGCCAGAACTTGGTCCCGGCCAGCAGGAACTCTCCATCCACCACGCGGATGCGCTTCGGGCAGCGGATCACGTGCTGCTCGTGCGGGAAACTGTGCGCGGCGTCGTGCAGCGGCATGGTGCCTTCGCCTCGTTCGCCGCGAAGCCATTTCTCGACCAGGCCGGCAGCGGGGCACACATCCATTTCAGCCTGTGGGGAGCGCCTGGCACTCCCACCACAGGGGATAACCTGTTGTACGACCCGCAAGGGGTGGGCGGAATCAGCCAGGTGGGTAATTCCTTTATCGGTGGTGTGCTGGCTCATCTTCCGGCACTTCTAGCGCTGACCTGTGCCAGCCCCAACTCGTATCGTCGTCTCCTGCCGCATTCTTGGAGCTCCGCCTATACAGCCTATGGCTTCGACAACCGAGAGGGTGCCATACGAATCCCCTCACCGTTCTGGGGAAGGGAAGCCGAGTCGACCAACTTGGAGCTGAAACCCGTCGACCACAGCGGCAATCCGTATCTGGCACTTGGGGCGTTGCTTGCCGCTGGGTTAGATGGCATTCGGCAACAAATGCATCCTGGTTCCCCTGTCGATGTTGATCCTGCCACGCTGAGCGAGGACGAACGGCAGCAGCGTCACATCAGGCGACTTCCAGCAACCCTCAATGAGGCACTGGATGCACTGGAGCAAGATACAGTGCTGACCGACGCCCTCGGCCCATCCGAGACGGCGGCATACCTTGCGGTCAAGCGATTGGAATGCACACACTTCGCCGACACCTCACCAGAGGAGGAGGCGCGCCAGCATTTCTATAAGTATTAGAAGGGGTTATCAATTCTTATGTCAATCTATGGACTTGTCTTGCTATAGGTCCCCACATCTCCCTCGTCCTTGACAGGCATCGCACCGTCTGGTATATTTGTTCTAGCAACCAGGTAACGAGTGCTGTCCTCGTGGAGAGGCAGACACCGGAGGGCAACCATGCAGGTGCAGCGGGCCTACAAAACCGAACTCTCCCTGAACAACTGGCAAATCACGGCCTGCAAGCGGCATGCCGGCGCCGCTCGGTGGGCCTACAACTGGGGGCTGCAGGTCAAGCAGGAACGCTACCAGGCGGGCAGGAAAAGCCCAACGGCGTATGACCTGCACCGTGAGCTCAACGCCTTGAAGAAGACGGACGTGGCCTGGATGTACGAGGTCTCCAAGAGTGCCCCCCAGGAAGCGCTGCGAAACCTCGATGCGGCCTTCACCAATTTCTTCCGGCGGTGTGCGCCTGCAAGAAGCAAGGGAAGTGGAAAGGCAAGCTGGGCTACCCGCGCTTCAAGACCAAAAAGAAGGGACTGGGCAGCTTTCGGCTCACCGGCTCCATCGTGGTCCTTCCTCACGCCATCGTGTTGCCTCGGCTGGGCCGGCTGCGACTCAAGGAGCGCGGCTATCTGCCGACCGGTTGCGTGAAGATCCTCTCGGCCACCGTGAGCGAGCAGGCTGGGCACTGGTACGTGTCCTTGCAGGTGGAAGAGGAGCTGACTATACCCGAGAATACTGGACCCGTGGTGGGGATCGATCTCGGCATCACGCATCTGGCTACCCTCTCCGATGGGACGGTCATCGAGAACCCTCGCCACCTCAAGCGGCGCCTGGGGAAGCTCAAGCGCCTCCAGCGGGTGGTGAGCCGCCGCCAGAAAGGCGGGAAGAACCGCAAGAAAGCGGTCCGCACGCTCGCGAGACTCCATCGGCAAATCAAGAACCAACGTCGCAATACGCTGCATCAGGTCACGACCAGACTGGCGAAAACCAAGTCAGTGCTGGTCATTGAAGACTTGAATGTCAGTGGTATGCTGAAGAACCATCGTCTGGCTCAAGCCATTGGGGATGTGGGGTTCTACGAGTTCAAGCGGCAACTGCTCTACAAAGCTGCCTGGTATGGGGCTCGGGTGATCCTGGCCGATCGCTGGGAACCCTCGAGCAAGCGGTGTAGTGGCTGCGGGTGGGTAGACACAGAGCTGACCCTCTCCACCCGCACGTTTGCGTGCCAGC
>JBKQTH010000026.1:0-9314 GCA_052143275.1 Ktedonobacterales bacterium
GCGTCTTTGCTAGAGCTGAAACTCATTCAGCGTGCCGACTACCAGTCGGCCGACTCTACCAGTCGCGCGTGCGACTGTGTTCAAGGCGATCCTAGCGCCGGTCGAACTCGCCATAGCCACTGCCGTAGTAGCTATTGCGACCGTAGCCCCCACCAGAGCGGGAACCCGTGGAACGCTCGGGGCGCGGTTGCGCCTCGTTCACACGGATGGTCCGGTTGCCGAGCATCGTCCCATCCAGGGCCGTGATCGCGTTGCGCGCCGCGTCGTCGCTGGACATCTGGACAAAGCCAAAGCCCTTGCTGCGGCTGCTGTCGCGGTCTATCACGACCGATGCCTCGACGACTTCGCCAAATGCACTAAAAAGCTGAGCAAGCTGCTCGTTGTCAGTTGTGTAGGGCAGGTTGCCCACGTAAATACGGGTAGCCATGTGGCTCCCTCCTTCAAGCATTTCTATGCCAACGCACTCTGGCGTCAGCGTCCAAAACTCCATGACAAGTCAATCCATGCGGCGCTCGCAGACTCGTGGAGATTCCATGCTAAACAGGAGAAAGACTCAATCAAGCAGAGGCTACCAAGAAGACATGCATCATGCGGTCGCGATCAACTACACTGCCATTATATCACATCTGACCGGGGACCGTTGGTTCTTACCGAAGATGGCGCGGAATGCCCCGCGGATTCATCCGGGGGATGAACGCGCCGACCCTGGGCACGGGAGTGTCCTGCCCTTGACACCAGGCGAGGACCTGCGGTATCCTGCAGGCACTGAACACCTGTTCCATGAGCCGGACAACACCCCCAGCGGGCAGGGTCTTCCTCCACCCGCAGGGCACCACGCGTGGGAGATGGTTCCGTTATGACCAGCCGCAAACGACGATCACCCGCCCCGTCCCTGCAACCAACCCTGTGGGCGGGTGTTGCTGTGTGGTCCATGCCGCTCCTGGGCCTGGAGGGCGAGGAGATTGCCCATGGGTCGGACGAGCCCGTGGACATCGAGCGGGACGTGAGCCACGGTGCGGAGCACCGGGCCACCACCACAGACACCGAGGCAGATGGCCTGCCCCCGACCCGTCGTCCCCGTACCCCCTCGTTCGTCTGTGAGATCCCGCTGCGGGTCACTGCCTCCGAGGAACGGGTGCTGCTGGCCCGATTAGAAGCCGCACGAGCGGCCCACGCCTTCTCT
This sequence comes from Ktedonobacterales bacterium, assembly GCA_052143275.1. Taxonomy (GTDB): domain Bacteria; phylum Chloroflexota; class Ktedonobacteria; order Ktedonobacterales; family JADMIN01; genus JAJPKE01. The sequence continues at coordinate 1,184 of JBKQTH010000026.1, forward strand.
GACGCAGCCATGCAAGCCTACGCCAAGGACTGTCGCCACGACTCCCACTGGACCCTGAGAGCACCTGGATGCACCCGTGTGTCAGAAGCTGGCGAGCCGGGCGTTCCACGCCGTCCTGCGCGTCGCCATCAGGAAGGCCAACCATGTGCGGTTCAAGGGAAAACACCAACTCGACACTGTGGAGGGCAAGAGCAACGAGACGGGACTCACCTGGCGGAGCGACCGCGTGCTGTGGAAAGGACTGAGCGTGCTCGCCCATCTGCCACGGCTGCGGGAGGGGCAGACCCTGGAGCAGCGCGATCCGGTGCTGGCCCATGGGTTGGCCTCACGGGTAAAATATGTGCGGTTGGTCCGGCGCAAGATCCGCGGAGAGAACCGTTTCTCTGCTCAGCTCATCTGTGAAGGCGTACCCTATCAGAAACCGAAGCATGATTTGGGAGAGGGAATCATTGGGTTGGATCTTGGTCCCTCGACCATTGCACTGGTGACCCCCACCGAGGCGGCGTTACAGCCATTCTGCGCGGAACTGGCCTATGGTGAGCGCACCGTGCGCCGCGTAGCGCGCCATCTGGACCGGCAGCGGCGCGCGAACAACCCAGACAACTACCTCCCCGATGGACGGGTCAAACCAGGACGCAAAGGCCGCAAACACTGGCGCGAATCTGTGCGACAACGCAGGGTCCAGGCGCATCTGGCGGATCGGCAGCGACGCCTAGCCGCCCACCGGACGAGTCTGCATGGCAGGATCGCGCATCGGCTGCTTCGTCAAGGCAATGTGATCCTGGTGGAAAAAGTCTCCTATCGTGCGTGGCAGCGGCGATTCGGCCGCTCTGTTCAGCGTCATGCTCCGGGGGTGTTTGTGACTCGTCTGACGCGTCTGGCTGAGAGTGCTGGCGCGCAGGTGATCCAGGTACCCACGAGGCAGACCAAGCTCTCACAGACGTGTCAGTGTGGCCAGATCAAGAAGAAGCCGCTGTCGCTCCGCGTGCACGAGTGTGAGGTCTGTGGCGTGCACATGCAGCGGGATCTGTACTCGGCCTACCTGATCCAGTTCATCGATCCAGACACACATCTGCTGTACGCAGACCAGGCTGTTGCAGCCTGGCCAAGTCGGGAACCCGTCTTGCGGGCGGCGTGGCGTGCCGGGCCCAATCCACAATCCAACCAGCAAGTGTTGGGGCGGCGACTCGTCCTCGTCGTCTCGGCTCCGTACGGCGGCGCGGTGCCGTCCGTGCGGCGGAGCTGGTCGCCCGCGACAGGCATGCCAGCCAACCCAAGAGTCCGGTGGTGTAGCGCACAGAGACTGCGCGAGAGCCAGACAGCGGGTGCAGCAACGGCTGCCAGAACCTCCCGGATTCATCCGGGAGAGTGGTTCAGCTACTATCGATACCCGCCCCGGCGAACCAGAGGGCGGCATCGGGCCCGACCGTGATCTCGTCAGGGTAGCTGCCGGAGGTCGTGAGAGGAAATTGCGTAAGCTTACCCGAGGCTCGAGGAAAAGAACTGGGCGGCTGGTTACGACTTGGGTGGTCACTTAGAAACCGTTGCCTAGTACATTGTGGCAGAGAAGGGCCCATGATAGAATAAGAGAGAGGTGAAGAGACGCTGAAATGGAGGCATGAGGAGCGTGAAAACTGCTCGCCATGAGAGGAGAGCGCATTGATGGCCGACAACCTGACAGCACGAGAACACCTGGAGACCATTGCACAACAGTGGGTCGAGGCTGGTTGGCAAAAGGGGGATGCAGCAGCGGTCTATGCGATGTATACACCAGAGTTTGTGGATGTGAGTAGTCCCACAGGCCACCCAGGGACTCGCGATGACAACATCGAGGGGATTATTGGGCTCTATGCAGCCTTCCCCGACTTTTATGCCACGGTCGATGATCTTGTGCTCGATGTCGAGGCAGAGAAAGTGGCAGTGCGTTGGACAGCTACTGGGACACACCAAGGGACATTCCTGGGCGCGGCGGCAACTGGCAAGCGAGTCCTATTCCACGGCATCGAAACGCTTCATATCAGCAACGGACGTATTGTTGAGCGCGCCGGAGAATGGGATGAGGGAAATATTCTTCGTCAACTCGGGGTCTTGCCTGAAGAGCAAAGCCAAGGGTAAACGACCCCATTCCCCCGTATGTATCCCTCTGCTCTCCGAAGCGTTTGTAAATCATTTAGGCCCTCAAGATCCCTTCTTAGTCACAAAGCACAGGAGCAAAGGCCACACATGCCGAAGCGAGCCATGGCGATTATTCTCAGCGAGCAAGAGCAGACAGAATTAATGCGGCTGACTAAGCGCCATCGAAGTGAGCAATGTGTCGTGCTGCGAGCGCGCATCGTCTTAGCGGCAGCGCAAGGGAAGAGCAATGTACAGATTGCTCGGGATCTGAGCATCAACGTGGATACGGTGCGACTGTGGCGAGATCGCTGGGCAGGATTACAAGGGATCGATCTGGAGACGCTGAGTGCAGCCCAGCGGTTGCAGGAGGCGCCCCGGCCTGGGGTGGCCCCGAAGTTTACCGCCGAGCAACGCTGTCAGATGGCGGCAGTAGCGTGTGAGGCTCCAGCCAAAGCAGGACGCCCCATTAGCCAATGGACCGGGCGGGAGATCGCAGACGAGCTGAAAGCACGAGGCATTGTCGAGGATATCTCCCCACGACATGCCGCTCGTCTGCTGAAAAAAGGGGCCTCCAGCCGCACCGCTTCCGCTATTGGTTGACTGAGGTCCCCGATCCGCAGCGCAAGCAGAAGATTGAAGAGGGGTGTGAGGTCTATGAGTTGGCCGCCGCACGAGCCAAGCACGGGGAGCGCACGATCAGTCTGGATGAATTGACCGGCATGCAGGCGCTCGAGCGCAAAGCGCCTGATCTGCCCATGCAAGCAAGGCACGTGCTGCGACGCGAATTCGAGTACCTTCGGCACGGCACGCTGTCCTGGTTCATCAATTTCGATGTGGTGACCGGCCAGGTAATCGCACCATCCTGGGGACCAACGTGCACCGAGGCGGATGCGCTGACCCACATCCAACGTCTGGTAGCCAGCGATCGCAAGGCGACCAGATGGCGCCTGATGGTGGACAACTTGAACATCCATCAATCCGAGTCGCTGGTGCGTTGGGTGGCAGAGCGCGAAGGGATCGCCCCCGAGGCGTTGGGGGTCAAAGACAAATGCGGCATTTTGCAGTCCATGGCAAGCCGCGCCGCGTTTTTGCATGACCCAACCCACCAAGTGGTGTTCTATTACACGCCCAAGCATGCTTCCTGGATGAATCAGGTCGAAATCTGGCTGAGTATTCTGGTGCGCAAGCTCCTCAAACGTGGGAATTTCTGCTCACTCGGCGACTTACGCGACCAGATCCTGGCCTTTATCGCCTATTATAACCGCACGATGGCGAAACCCATCAAGTGGACCTATACAGGACTTGTTTAATCATGGGGCCTTTTCTGCTCCGATGTACTAGTCGTAACCAGAAGAGACTTTCCGGTTCAAGTTGCGGACGCCAGCAGTTCGGCCGATGCCGGTTGCATACCATTACTCTCAAAGGTGGTGTTCATCTGGCGGTCGAGCTGACGCCACATGCGCAGTATCTCGGCCACGCCCCAAGCCTGGGCGATACAGCCTTTAGGTAGGTGCGGAGGATCTCCCTCAAGTATCTCAGAGATCGTGCCTAGCCCGGCATCTCGCAGGTGATCCTCGCATGGCGCAAGCAGTACCAAGGCCGCCGCCGGATCTCCGTAGGTATGATAGTGTGCTTCGGCAAATGCACCAAGCAGCCAGGTCCAGACCGGTCCCTGGTGATACGTGGTGTCGCGCTGATATCCATTGCCGGTGTAGGTGCCATGATAGGCAGGGTCATCCGGGCTGAGGGAGCGCAGGCCATAAGAGGTGAGAAGTACACGTCCAACCGCATCCACAACTGGGGCCGCTTCGGCACCCTGGAGTAGAGGGAAGGGCAATGAGACGGCAAAGATCTGGTTGGGGCGCATGGTGAAATCATCACCGTATGGGCCATCTACTACGTCGGCAAGATAGGCACAATCCGGGCGCCTGAAGCGGGCCAGGAAGGATGCGCGCACACGCTCCGACTGTATCCTATACTGGTCTGCAGCCTGGTTGTCGCCGAGTGTCGCTACCAGCTCGGTGAGGATGCGTAGGGTATTGTACCAGAGCGCATTGATCTCCACCGGTTTGCCGATACGCGGCGTTACCACCAGGTCGCCGACCTTGGCGTCCATCCAGGTGAGCTGGACCCCCGGCTCTCCGGCATGCAACAGACCATCCTCCGGATCCACACCAATGTGGTAGCGTGTCCCGCGTGTATGCCAGGCTACAATGTCCTTAAGTACCGGAAGCAGTTCATTAAGCAGTGCCTCATCGCCGGTGCTCTTCACATAGCTGTAGAGCGAAACCACATACCAGAGCGTCGCGTCGGCGGTGTTGTAGCCAGGTATCACTCCCGATCGATCAGGGAAGTTGTTGGGCAGTAGCCCATCCTGTACGTACCGGGCAAAGGTGCGCAGTATATTGGCCGCGTCCTCGGGCCGGCCCGTCGCCAGCGTAAGCCCGCGCAGCGAGATCATGGTATCGCGTCCCCAGTCGTTGAACCAATGATATCCGGCTATAACCGTCTTACTCTCACCTCCGGGGGTAGGAGCTATGCTGGCGTCACCAGGCGCAGTCTGGCGTTGCACGATAAACTGATCTGCCGCTAGAGTGAGTTGCTGCACCACCGGATGCGCATTCTCCACTCCAGCCGTGCGCAGCAGCTGTAGCTGGCGCTGCCGGATGTCGGAGAGAGCAGTGCCGTCAAAGCCACGCTGACTGGTATCAGTGGTCAAGGTCAGAGCGAATCTACCGCCGCTTTGCAAGTATGTGGAGAATGTACCGGGCGCGTAGAGATCGCCGTGGTCGTTTAGGCCTCGCTCGGTCTCGGCGCGATACTTGAAGTTCCACCACCATGCTCCCCCGGGAGCGAAGGTACCATCGCTCGCTACCAGCTTAAAAGGCACCGCGCCGTCAAAGGCGTAGATTGTGGCTTCCTGTGATGAAGCCTCGACCCCAGGCTGCCAGCCCTGCCCTGACGATAAGCTATGGAAGCCGCGGTAGGTCACCAGCGGGGTGATCTCAAGTCGCATGTCTCCGCTACCACGCAGGCGGCGATAGAGCACATGCGTGGTGTTGGCGCCATTGGTCATCCAGATCCGCCGTTCAAGCAACGCGTCACCCAGCGCAAAAATCCAGACCGGTACCATACCTTCCAGGGCAAAGGACTGTATATAGCGATAGCCCTGTGGATCTATCGTGCCGCTGGCATATTCGCTGGCGGACAGAGGATAGCGATGCCCATCGTAGGTGACCCACTCGACCAGACCGCCGACCAGCACTGTCCGGTCGACTGGCGGATTGAGAGCGGCAACCAGTAGGCCGTGATAGCTGCGGGTATTTATTCCGGACACTGTACCGGAGGCGTAGCTGCCAAGCCCATTGGTGACCAGCCACTCGCGCCGTAATCCGTCGGCAAGGTCGCCGCAGATCTCGCGACCAAAGTGTACTAATGGCTGGTCGATTACCGTAACTGACTGTGGTGACCCATTCATCGTCGACTCCTTGCAATGCAATTCCGGTCGACACCACCGGCGGTACTGTTTAGAGACCCAAGTGGTGTCGACCGGAAGTAGGTAATGGTTAAGCTAGCTAGCGCTACCAACCGGTTCAGCCTGTTGAGCCTGTCGCATCAACATGTCGATTGCCATTTGCCCGAGCAGGTTGCCATTCCCGGGGATCAGCGCCGCCACCGCACCGGTCCACCCAGTTTGATGGCTGGCGCCGATGCCGGCGCCATTGTCGCCGTGGAAGTACTCATAGAACAGTATCAGGTCGCGCCAGTACGGGTCAGTCTGGAATTTCTCAGTGCCGCCATAGACTGGCCGGTGGCCTTGTGGTTCCCCGTCGGCGCCACCACCTGGGCTCCGGAGGAACGTACTGATCAACCGGTTGCCAAGGTCGGTGGAGACCTCTTTGAGATTGAGCATTCTACCGGATCCAGTAGGATACTCTACCTTGAAGTCATCCCCAAAGTAGATTCCCATCTTGGCAACAGCCTCGATGAGGATGAGATTGATCGGTACCCACACCGGCCCGCGCCAGTTGGAGTTGCCTCCGAACAGTCCGGTGGACGACTCGGCCGGTTCATAGTCCACGCGGTACTCCTGTCCGGCCCAGTTCAGGATATAGGGATGGTCTTTGTGGTAGCGAGAGATGGAGCGAATTCCATGTGGCCCGAGAAACTCCGATTCGTCCAGCATACGAACTAGCAGACGCCGAATCTTGTCTTCGCCAAGCATCGAAACCAACCGGATATTGGCGGGTCCTTTCTGCGGATAGAGGCCAATCGAGTAGAGTTCAGGATGGATCTTGGCGTACTCTAGAATGACCTCGCGGACGGGGCCAATACGATTCTCTGCCGCGGGAGTGACCAGGACAGCGGCGGCAAGCGGCAGCAGTCCCACCAGGGAACGGACCTTGAGTCGCTCGGCATGTCCATCGGGCAGACGCAGGAGATCGTAGAAGAAGCCGTCTTCATCGTCCCAGAGCGAGTCATCGCCAGGGCCTTCATGCTCCATCGCGAGCGCTATGTAGAGGAAGTGCTGCAGGAACTTGATGGCCATCTCCGAGTAGACGGGATCATCGGCTGTCAGTTCCAGGGAGATCTGCATCATCATCAGGCTATAGAACGCCATCCAGCTGGTGCCATCCGACTGCTCGAGGGTGCCGCCGGTAGGAAGCGGCGCGCTGCGATCGAAGACGCCGATATTGTCCAGGCCAAGGAAGCCGCCCTCGAAGATATTGTTTCCCTGGGAATCCTTACGATTCACCCACCAGGTGAAGTTCATGAGCAGCTTGTTGAAGATGGACTTGAGGAATTCTTTGTCTCCCTGGCCTCGCTGCTCTTTCTCCTCCAAATACACCCGCCAGCTCGCCCAGGCATGAATGGGGGGATTGACGTCGCCAAATGCCCACTCGTAGGCAGGAATCTCACCATTGGGATGCATAAACATGGCGCGAAGCATGACTTGCAGCTGATCTTTGGCGAAATCTATATCCACCATTGCCAGCGGAATCGTGTGGAACGCGAGGTCCCAGGCGGCAAACCAGGGGTACTCCCATTTGTCGGGCATCGAGAGTATAGTATGGCTATTCAAGTGAATCCAGTCGGCGTTGCGGCCGAACTTGTGCCCCTCCGGCGGCTCCGGCTGTAGGGGAGAATCTCCCTTGAGCCAGCGCTCGACATCGTAGTTATAGAACTGCTTGGTCCATAACATACCGGCCAGCGCCTGGCGCATAACCTTGGTGGCATCTTCAGTTACGCCCGCAGGTGTGATGCTGGCGTAGAAGTCGTTGGCATCAGCCTGGCGAGCGTGGAGGATATCCTCAAAATCACGGCCGACGATGCTGCCGGTTCCATTCCAGGCTGGTAGAGACCAGGGAGAGGTATCAGAGAGCCGCAACCGGACGACGCGAGTCTCTCCCGGGCCGATCTCCAGCCGGTAATAGGCCGCTGCCTTGGTACCGACTCGATCGGGGTTGACCGCCCCCATATCTCCGCCTACGATATAGTCGTTGATACCGTCTTTGGCATAGCGAGAGGCATTGGGGCTCCCATAGAGTCGCTCCGTGTTGGTCTCGTTTTCGGTAAAGAGCAGTTGCTCGGCACCTTCACAGTAGAGAAAGCGCTCCCCCAGCGCCGGGTGAGACGCTTGAACGGCATGGCCTTCGCCGCCGATCTCCGCTTGCTTGAGCTGCGGCTTGGACTCGCCCTTGCCCCAGGACCAGGTATTGCGGAACCAGAGCGTTGGGAGAAGGTGGAGGGTAGCGGTGGTGTCGCCGCGGTTAGCAATGCTAATGTGAATGAGCATGTCTTCCGGTGACTGCTTGGCATACTCGACGTACACATCAAAGTAGCGGTTCTGGTCGAAGACTCCAGTGTCCATCAGCTCGTACTCAGGCGCCTGACGGCCACGCTGCCGATTGGTCGTCACCAGGTCAGTGTAGGGAAAAGGCGCCTGCGGATACTTGTAAAGATACTTCATGTAGGAGTGAGTAGGGGTGCTGTCCAGATAGAAGTAGTATTCCTT
>JBKQTH010000027.1:0-9913 GCA_052143275.1 Ktedonobacterales bacterium
CGAGATCAATGAGCCTGGGGATAATGATCCGGTGAACGTTGGCATGAAACGCCACCAGGTCGTGAAATGTGAGCGTGCCCTGATCAGCATGCTGTACGAGCAGAACGGTCTCCCATTCGTCCCAGTAGGGTACGTCGGCCGTTCGTGTCCAAATTACCCAGAGTAGCCCAAGGATGAGCGACAGCGGCACGAGCAGAACTAACAGGCGCATAGCGGACGCGCCAGATTTGATAGAGCTCGCCTGCTTCTTCATTCTCACGTTTCCCCTTCTTGGTGTGCCCGGCTGTGTCCTAGCGGCACGTGCCCTAAATTGACCGGCATCGCACACTAGAGGTCAGCCAGAGGTCATAGCCTGCCAATCTTACGTGACTTATCGTATCATAGCGGGCAAGGGTGAGTTCGGCTGCGACCAAGTAACAGACGCGGCCTTCCCACGTATTCTATATGGTACTACAGCGATAGTTGTACGAGTGATATTGGTGGTAAGGCATTACGCGGCAGCAAGCTAGCCAGCTGATGACCAGTGTGGGAACAAACCATCCGATGTCTGCTCCCCAAAAGTGAACGGAGAGAGCAAGTAATGGGACTTCTTTCGCGATTTTCGACGTACGTCAAGAGCGTCATGAGCTCATCCCTCGACAAGGCCGAGGACCCGGGCATGACGATGGACTATGCTTACGAACAGCAGCTGGAGCAGCTACAGAACCTGCGGCGCAGCATTGCCGACGTCGTCACCAATGAGAAGCGCCTCGAGCTACAGGAAGCTCAAGTTCAGGCGCAGATGGATAAGCTGGATAGTCAGGCACAGGAGGCAATGTCGGCCAATCGCGAGGATCTGGCTCGGCAGGCACTTACCCGCAAGCAGCAGCTCCAGCAGTACATAGCAACCTACAATCAGCAGATCGAGCAGCTCAAAGCCCAACAGGACAAGTTCGTAGACCTGGAGCAGCGGCTCGGGGCGCGAGTGGAAGCGTTCCGCACGCAGAAAGAGATGGTCAAGGCGCAGTACGGCGCTGCCCAAGCGCAGGTTCAGATCCAGGAGTCGGCTACGGGTATCTCCGAGGAGATGAGCGACGTCAACCTGTCCATGCAGCGCGCCCAGGATAAAGTTCAGCAGATGCAGGGCCGAGCCGAAGCAATGGACTCGCTCATCCAATCGGGTACGCTTCAAGAGGTCGGCCCAGGTGCGCAAGATGAGCTGGATAGCCAGCTCTCCGCCATCTCCGATAATGCTGAGGTGGACAAGCAGCTAGCCCAGCTCAAGGCGCAACTTCCTTCAGCTGGAGCGACGCCTCCACAGCTGCCCCCTGCCGCCGGTGGCGGTGGTTCCAGCGCAGCACCCACAGCCCAGGCCCAAACCGAGAGCAACGGCCAGCATCAGTCATAGTAGTAGGCAAGGTAGGTATAAGCCATGATTGTGCGAATAATGTCCGACAACCAGTACCGCATCGACGACAAACATGCCGCCGCAATCCAGGAGATAGATCGCCTGGACGCCAAGCTCTTCACTGCGATGGAGACCAACGATGACCGCGCATTCCAGGAGACCCTGGCGCAGCTAGTCGAACACGTGCATAGTGCCGGCCGGATTCTTCCAGACTCGGAGCTGGCGGCTTCCGACGTGATAGTGCCGCCCGCCGACATCACGCTGGCCGAGACCAAGAGCCTGCTGGCGACAACCTAGGTCACCGAAGTCGAAGTGAGGGCGCCCCAGCCGACCCGCTCACCTGCTATACCGGTTGATCCGCGCAAGATTAATGCTACATGCCGCGATAATGGCATGACCACGGTTGTCGCGAGTGTTATAATCGAGCGACACTCCATGCGATCGGCTGATTGCGCATGGACTTTCATCAGGCGGTGATGCGGGATGGCTGGTAGCGCTGGCGTAGACAGATACGCATCTTCGGGAATTGCGCGCGGTGTTCCTGCGCGTGTGCGGATCGTCACCGACAGCGCCTCAGATATCCTTCCCAGCCATGCCCGAGCCCTCGGGATTATTCTGGTGCCTAATCGCATAGTGCTTGATGGCGCAGTTATGAGAGACGGCGTCGACCTAACTGCGGCGCAGTTCTATGCCGCGCTCGCCCGCAACAAAAGCCTGCCGTATAGCCTGCCCGTCCCTCCTGAGGACCTCTACTCCGCCTACGAATTCGCTTTCCGCCAGGGCGCGACGGAGGTGGTATCGATACATGTCTCCGGACGTCTAAGCCAGGTGGTAGAGCATGCGCTGGCCGCCCGTAATGCCTTCAATGGCGCGCGTATCTCAGTGATAGATACCTACCAGGCGGGCATCGGCATGTGGCCGGCGGTCATACAGGCCGCTCACCTGGCGCAGCTGGGAGCGCCCGCGGGAAGGATCGAGGAAGAGGTGCGAGCGGTTCTCCGTCGCACCCGGCTCTTCTTCATGGTAGAGTCGCTCGAGTATCTGCGACGCAGCGGCCGCATTGGATGGGCTCGCGAAGTTATTGGGACGCTCTTGGATGCTCACCCTCTGCTGACCCTGCGAGATGGCACCGTAGTGCCGCTGTCGACTGCCCGGCCGCGGCTACGGGCTCTGGAGCGGCTGCGTGACCTAGCCCTGGAGACTGGATCGGTGGAACGCCTGCTGATGTGCGGTACCAGCGTCGAGTTGATGGGCCAGATGGAAGCGGTACTCAGACCGCGCTACCGGGGCATCATCCAGAATACCTGGTTGGGTCCTACGCTCGGAGTCAACACTGGGCCTGGAGTCGCCATCTCCGTGGTCATGCCTGAGAGCCACCGGCCACCACCGGGCGGCAGCAGTCTAGCTACAGGGCCACTACGACAAGCGCCGCCAGCAGCACCGCCCCGGCCGCAATCGAGACCGCCGGTCCGCGGGTCTTGAGCGCCTCAGCCCGAAGACGCAATAGACCTTCACGTAGCAGGGTATACGCCGCCAGAGCCGCCACGAAGATCGCGCCATGCGCTGGCCCATGAATCAGGAAAACCGCGAGAAGCACTAGTCCAAGGATCAGCGCCGATGCGGACTCCATCAGCTGGGTCGGAATACGGCGCACGCCGATGCGCTGATCGGAAGACCAGACACCCCAGGGCGCGTCAGTTGGCCGCCCTTCACAGCAGCCCCCGAGGAAGCAGCCTATTCGGCCGACAGCCATGCCAAACATCAAGCCGGGCGCCGTGGCATCGAGAACCGTGAGCGTCGGGGCGTGAGCCAGCGTGAAGAGAATGAGCCCCGCCGGAGCCGCTCCGGCGATGAATCCTTGAATGCACCAGCCTTCAAACCGGTGTTCGCTTCTGTGCTTGACGATGAACCACACCTTGGCTCCGGCGACGCCTACCGCGATAGCCAGCAGTGTCCAGGCCCAGATCGGGCCCAACCGGTAATGATCATGGGCAAGAAGCAGCGTCTGGACCACCAGAGCCACGACCATTCCCAGTCCAACCATTACCGCCCAGACCAGCGGAAACGCGCCCGGCACATGGACAAACGGCTCCAGGCTAGTCCTCACCGGGTTGGCCCAATCTACGGATGGTGCCCAGCGTCGCCAGACCCAGGTGTCCAGGCGGTCGGGGCTCTCAAGAGTAAGAGCGCTTCCGGTCGGTATTCGTACCTGGGACTGGACGCGGTTCGGATTTCGCGAAGAGCGGGTAGCCTGCGTAGGCTCAAGGATCCGAGCGGTCACATCCCACTCGCCGGGCTGTACGTCGCGAATCTTAGCCGTCACGGAGATCGGGCCGCTACCAGGAATAACCCTGGCAACGTTCTCGTCTTGAATGAAGCTCTCGCCGTTGCGTGGCTTTCCCTTCGCACCGACTCGATGTCCGGAGAAGCGAACGGTAACTGGGTAGGGCTCTTTTGACGGAGCAGGCTCGAACCAGTACGTGACCGCCAGGATCTCCTGCCTTGCCCGCTCAAGAAGGTCGTTGGTAATATGACCTATCTGGTCGGAGCTGCCTGCCGGTGCGCCTGCGCCGACCTTCGACGGTGTCTCGACTACCGCTCGGTCCGGGTGCGTATATGCCATTGGTTTTCGTGTCGTTCCAGCCATCGGAGTTCTCCTTGTGGGAGCGAGTTCGTTTCCAGGAATACCACTCCAGTCGCCAAACCAATGGAAGTATACCAGTGTCGCGCGCCTACGGCAAATGCCCGCCACCCATCATGGCGCCACCGGACCATTTCCCATGCTCTGCCTGAGCTGAATCAAGCTTTGCTGGCTAATGCTTATGAGGCCGCCGTAGGGCTGATCCATATCGATGATGACTATCGCGATCAGAGTAAGGAGCAAGGCGAGCAAAATGGTGGCCGGAATCGACCGGCCATGCTCCAGTCCGGAGGTATAGCCGTGCACCGCCATACCCAGCACGGATACGGCGAAGAGCAGGTACAGCACAATCACCGGCAGCGAGTTCAGCCGCGCGGCATCCCGTGTTCCCTGCGCGTCGATAGTGTCATTCAGAGATTGGATGTAGAGTCCTATGGTTATCGCGTCCGGATCTTGCTTCCCGGCGGCCACGGCCCGCGACCAGAGCTGCTGCTGCAACGAGCTTGTCCGCTGCAGTAGCGAGGTGTCCTGATACCAGTCTGGACGAGCTGAATCGACTCGAGCATCCACATACTCCCGCAAAAGGATGACGGTCTCCGCCCGCTCTGGTTCCGGCAGGAGCTGTGACCTGAGGTAGGTCGTGCCGATCGCATTCGTCTCGTCCACGAGAGCCTGCTTGCGAGCGTCATAGCGCGAGACGACCATGGAGAAGGTGAAGGCCAGCAGCAGGCCAAGCACCGCAAAAACCACCGTCTGAACCGTGCTCAACTCTGCTATTTTGGCACTCCGTTCCTCGTTCGCATGGGCATACATACGCTCCGCGAGCCAGGAGCCGGCCTCGCTGGCGCCGACCAGGAGAACGAAATAAACGAACCCCACGATGAATTCGTTCCGCCCGTAGAGAAACTCGGTGGTGAATATCGGCACGCTTTTTCCGTCCCTAAATAGTCAGCGGCAGGCAGTAGTCGCTCGCCATATTGCAAGAGTTATGCCCGACCGGACCGGAGCCTGGACTACGAGACCGAGCAAGCTCAAACCTGATTCATGGCCGCTTGGCGCCGGGGGGGAGCCTCGCTTTCTGCAAGCACGAGCAGGCTGAAGCCTCCAAGTACACGGGAGGCGAGACTTTCGTTCAGAGTAAAGAGAAGTCGACGTGGCAACTTGAGGATTTGGCGAGGTAGCTCGTGCGTAGGTTCCTCGATGGCGCGAAGGGTGTAGAAGTAGTCAATCACTCGGTAGCCGGAGTTATGCAGAGCCTTCAGCAGCGTCTCTTTGGTGAAATAGTGGAGGTGCCCGTAGGCCGCCTGCGTCTTGAGCAGGGCGTTGGGCCGCAGAATGGTCTGCACTGAGAGCTCCAGAGGGATGTGAAAGATAGTGTGTCGCGCCTTTGATCGGAGTCTCCGCAAGAAGATGTAATAGTCTTCGAGATGCTCTACGACATCCATTGCCAGCAGCAGATCGAAGTGAGCGGACGGCTGCTGAGTGAGGTCGCCTAGGTAAAATTGAAGCCGCTCATTGGCTCGACTCCCACAGAGCTGTATGGCCTGCGGCGAAATATCATAGCCGGAGAAGAGGCAACTTGGGTCCATTGCCACCTGCAGCAGTCGCAAAGTCTCACCGGCTCCACAGCCCACTTCTGCAATCGTATGCGGGGTGATTCCATGCCTGGCCAGCATCCGGAGCACTTGTTGCGCCTTCCACGGCGACTCTTCCACGTGCCAGGTCGGATTCCTTTCCAGGTAGCTTCCACTGGTATACAGGTTCTCCTCCACCTCTGCCACCTCTCAGCCATCCCTCACGGCACGCACTCCTGGGGCGCGGTGGCAGGAAGACCCGACAGGTGCTCCAGTGCCACCACACCAGTATTTCCGAGTTACGCGCTAGGCGCGCTCAGCCGGCTACTGCGTGTTGTCGGCGCCTTGATCAACCTCATAGAGGAACCACGTCCGCCGCTCCGCCTCGTCGATGAGGATCTCGAGAATGCTCGCGGTAGCGTAGTCATGGCTCCGCTCGCAGATTTCATGCGCGTCGCGCTGGGATCGAGCCATGTGCACGTTGTCGTCCATCAAACGGCGTATCATGTCCCGTGGAGCTACAAACTCCTCGTTGTCGTCGGCAATGGTCTGCAGCTGGGTCACATGTGAGATACTACGAATGGTTGTACCGCCCACCCGGCGTACCCGCTCGGCTAGGAGATCAACCCCGGCAAAGATCTGGTCTGCCTGCTCATCGAAGAGAAGGTGATAGTCCCGGAAGTGAGACCCGGATAGGTGCCAGTGGAAGTTCTTGGTCTTGAGATACAGCGCCAGCAGATCCGCAACCAGCGGATTAAGAGCCTCGGTAACCGCCTGGGATTCCGCAGACGTGAACTGAGTCTTGGTCGCAAGGTGAGTCGGTGCCGGGAACGACCTCTTGACCGGCGCTCCATTAGCCTGGCTCTTATGGGTGGTTGGATGGACAGTTGTGGACATAAAGCTTGGTCCTTTCTGCCTCAGGCACTCAGGGCAGCTATGCCGGTTGCGTGAGACATTCCTAGAGTACGTTCTGCGCGCCAGATGAACATTGCGCGCGTCAGTCTTCGAACTGCATACCAGCGCATGCCTGTCTCGGCGTCTGTACTTATGAAAAGTGCCTGCCGGGCGGCATGAGACTCCCCCTAGATAGTAGCACACTGGATGGTTCCGGGGGCTCCATCTGAATTACCGGAGCAAAGAGCGTGCCAGAACAATGCAAACTATACCGCCCTGCCGGCGGACGGCGAGACCAATGGCGAGCTAGGCTAATCCCGACTAAGGGTGTGGTAGGCCAAAGAGCCCGAACCACCAGCCTGGCAGCAAATGAGGATAGGCAGCGAGCAAACGTAAGCCTTCGCCGCTAGGATAGAGGCTTGAAAGATCAAATTGGGCAATAATTGTAAACCAGGCGTCGACCAACAGCAACAGGGCACATATCAGCGTCAGCGCGGTTTGCCAGGTAAGTAGCCTCAGCAGCATGTTTCTGCTGGTAAGGTTCATTCTTGCGGCGGTTAGCAGAGTACGCAGTCGAGGCCAACCGAGCGCAAAGACGCTGGCAACGCCAAGCGCAAAGAACGGCTGGCACTCAACAGTAAAGCGGGCCGGCAAGGCATATGCCTGGTTGACATGTACCGCCACTGCCGAGGACAGGAATGCGCTGAGAAGGCCAAGGATCCAGAGGAGAAGCAGTGCCGCAATTCGGCGATGATAGCGTCCCAGCACCAACAAACCCGCCGGCACGAGTAACATCAGCGGCACCCAGGGAATAAGCCCACTCTGTGCCTCGAAAAAGATCTCTTGATAGATCTGGAGCATATGGCCAGGATTAGGTGATATGTATGAGGCAGAGGGTTCGACGCGATACTGCGGATACCATGTGCCGAAGTAGTGGTAACTGTAGAGGCCGATGAGAGCAAAGCTGAGGATGGGTAAGCTGCAGAGAAGAGCGGCCGCTAAGGGGCTCCAGGGTCTATGCCGCACTGGGTCAGGCGCGGTTGCTGCCATCCCACCATTCTCTCTGGGCCGTATCCCCTCTGGATCTGCACCCGCCGCCCGCGGCGCCGGCAGGACTAGCTGCCAGAGTGCAGCGCCGGTAATGCAGACGGCTAACGGAGCATATCGGACATGCAGCCAGGGTAGCAGCGCCGCCAACAGGCCAGCGCTCGTCGCGACAAGGAGCAGTCTGCGACCTTGTGACCTGGGGAGGGTGTAGGTAACCAACACGAAGGCGACCATAGCCAACAGAGTCGCGAGCATTGAAGGGAAAATCTCTCCCGCGAAGAGCAGAGCGGGCAGCGATGTAACATAGGCAAGGGTCGCGAATAATCCCACAGCGTGCGATTGCCAGATGCGCAGGCTTTGCTGGAAGACCAATAGAGCCGTGAGCGCTCCTGCCAGTGACTGGACCACTACGATGAGGAGTCGCCCTCCGAGTAGATAGAGCAGACCAACAATGAGAGAGTAACCAGGTAAATAAGCGATCAGCTCAACCCCATTACCGCGAAAATCATAGACGCGTTCAGTGGGGGAATGGTTGAAGAACTGCAGGTAGATCAGTGGATCCCGCACGGCATGCGCCATATTCAGCGTATGGAAGTGAACGAGGACATATCCCTGTAGCAGATATGCCGGTTCATCGCCGGTAATGCCAAGCTGGGTGATGAGGTGGATACTAGCGGCCAGAAAGATGAGTGTGGTGGAGCAGAATATCGCCAGATTCCACCGGCTGCCAGATACGCTTTGAATATATGAGCTGCTGACCGCTGCACCAGGCTCTGCCGGAAGATAGGCCCGCAATCGCATCAAACCCCTTCTCTTTATACCTTGTACGCTCGGTATGCCCTCTATTCCCAATTGCTTGCACTCCGGTGCGGTTGGCCGCTGCTCACTATACACCATATCTAGAGCGAGCAGAAGAGCTCATTCGTGAGACCCCCTTCAGCGAGTGATGGCTCATCCTTCGCTTGTACCGGTGCCGATTCGATGATATCCTACAGGTAAGAATTGCGACTATCTGCTACTTCCCCGCCGGTTTATCCAGCCTACCAGACGAAAGGAGCCGCCAGGCAATGCAACCAGCAAACTACCCGGTTGAATTCTCAGTGGAGTACCCGGACCGGCCGCTCAACCGGCTGACTACTTTGTTCCGGTTATTTGTGGCCATCCCCATCCTGATCGTGCTGGGAAGCGTCTCGGCAGCCACCTGGGAATGGACCTCTCAAAGAGGAGGGGTAACTACGATAGCCGGTGCCGGCGGGTTCCTTTTCTTCGCTCCCTTGCTGATGATACTGTTCCAACAGAAGTATCCGCGCTGGTGGTTCGACTGGAATCTGGAGCTCCTCCGATTCAGCAACCGGGTGAGCATCTACATGGCGCTTATGGATGATCGTTACCCGTCGACCGACGAGGGGCAGTCGGTGCACCTCGACTATCCCTATCCGGATGCCAGAGTCGATCTCAACCGCTGGCTTCCGCTGGTAAAGTGGTTTCTAGCTATTCCCCATTATATCGTGCTCTTCTTCCTGGATATCGCTCTGGTGGTGGTGGTGATCATCGTGTGGTTCACCATCTTATTTACCGAGCGCTATCCTCGAGACCTGTTTAACTTCGTGGAGGGCATCATCCGGTGGCATAACCGCGTCATCGGATATGCGCTGGTGCTGGTGACCGACCGGTACCCGCCTTTCCGGCTTTCACCATAGAAGGTATGCGCGAGCTAAGGGCGGCTGCCGGATCACCCTTAGCTCGCCTCCAGCTCTCTTAGTTTATGCCTACTGCAACGACGCCGCTCAAAGTGCCGACCAGGACACTACTCTGGTAGAGTGTTGGGGTAGCAAAGCGAGAGGCGGTGCCGACCGAAATGCTGGCACGAACGGCGCCGGTGGCCGAGTTCAGGGCATACAGCACACCATCTCCCGGGTCCAGACTGTACACGGTGTTGGCGCCCACGACCGGCGAACCGCTGATTCGGGATAGTGCCTTCCACCCAGTGGCCACACGAGCTTGCGAGCCGGCTCCTAAAAGCGTGAGCTGGCGCAGCCCATCGGTGCAAGGAATAAAGAACGAGTCTCCGCTTACCGCCGCTCCCCCAAACGCCACGCAGACCGGCAACGTCTGGAGCTGCCCGCCGACACCTCCCAGATTTCCGGCCGCCAACAGATAGCCATTCCCTGATTTTCCGTCGGCGTAGATCAATCCACCAGGCAGGAGAACCGGACCCATGGAGCCAAGATCCAAGTCTCCGGCATTATCTCTGGGCCAGCTGGCCGGCGCAAAGGCGTAGCCGGTAGGCCGAGCGGCCATCGGCGAGGCCTTCGACCGCGTAGGAGCCGGCGGCCGTCCGCAGCCAGATCAGGTCCTGGTTGCCGTACC
>JBKQTH010000028.1:0-26538 GCA_052143275.1 Ktedonobacterales bacterium
CAACGTCAGTCGGGCCTACCAGATGCACTATATTGAACGACCCATAATTCCACGAAGTAACCGACCGTCAACAAAAGATGTTTGGCAACTGGCGGATTCTTGGCGCTCTTGTTCTCTGCCGAAGACAGTAATTAAGAGTCGTGCTCGCCGTCACTTCGGAATCGCCGTAGCCAATTCTCCACGTCTTCAATGGCCTGTTCTGGGCTAGGTAGACCGCCATCCAGAGGAATGTGATGGATACCCGAGGCGTCGCCGATCGCCGGCAGCGAACCAGATGAATTCGCGTCAACGGGGGAACGCTGTTCCAGTTCCTGTACGTAAGCCGAGACTTCAGGATCGTCTGCGACCAGCGAAGTTACCCTCGCGGTGAAGCGCCTAGCCGCGCGAGACAGGTCATGCAGGTGAAGTTCGAAATGGTACAGGGTATCGAGTTTGTCCAGTAGCGCCTCAGAGACCGGAAGGTTAGGTGTCGCTGACACGTAGTGAGGAGCGGTTCCCCAGAGGCTAACCGTGCGGAAATCTCCACGTCGGGCCGCGTCCTGGACTACCGTCAGAATGCCGGTTGCTCCTTCATAATTGGCTCGTTCGATGCCGCTACGGTCCATCTTCTTAAGGATAGCTGTTTCGCTGGCGGTCCCTATAACTTGCACCGGTGCGGTATGGGGAACCTCACCAACCAGCGCGCCCAGGAAGACGACCTCTTCCACCTGGCACTGCCGGCAGACATCCAGCATAGTCTGGGAGAAGGTCTTCCAGCGTTGTTGTGGCTCCTCGCCGAGGAATAGCACGATGTCTCGACTTTGCTTGGTCGGGTCGCTATGATTGGTCCGGTGGACATAATAGCGATTAGCGGGCCAGCTTAGCCTTCGGATGGCGCCGTTGGATATCCGAATGCGGGGGCGAGTTTCGCTAAAATCAAAGAAGCTCTCCGGATCGATCTCGGCAAACGGGGTCGCTTCCCATTGGTTGATCAAGAATTTTATTGCCCAGGTTGCGGCGCTGGCAGCGTCGTTCCAACCTGCGAATGCTCCAATGAGGATAGCATTTTCGAGGTCTGGGACCTCCTGCATATCGACATAATCCATAGCGCTGCCACCTATCTTGAGCGAGGCTCGGTGAAACCGGCGTCAGATATCCAGGATACCAAAGAGACGTATTCCTGTGGCGTACTGGCCTTTAGTATACCATCTTCAGACACGAGTGCTACTGCTGACGATGATGATGGCGAGGAGGTAGTGAGACCACCTGAGCGGCGTGTATGTACGTGCCTGGACTAGCGGTTGCGCACCGGTACACTCTGCCGCCGAGCTCGTGCGATTGGCCTGCTGGTGGTGGCCGGAGTCGCCTTGGCGGAAAGCAATCCTGCGTTCTCAGCATCCTCGATGGTGTAGCGATAACCCTGCTCGGTAAGGAAAAGTTGGCGGTTGGCGGAGAAGTCCTGATCCCGTGTATCACGGGTTACGATAGTGTAGAAGTGGGCGGGTCGACCATCCGATTTGGGACGCAGAAGTCGTCCCAGGCGCTGCGCCTCTTCCTGGCGCGAGCCAAAGGTGCCTGATACCTGAATAGCTACGTTGGCGTCGGGAAGGTCGATGGCGAAGTTCGCCACCTTGCTTACCACTAAGCGTTTGATCTGACCCCGGCGAAACTGGTCGTACAGCTTCTCGCGCTGGCTCACGTTAGTACGGCCGCTGAGCAGCGGCGCGTCGAGCATGGACGCCAATAATTTGAGCTGATCGAGATATTGCCCGATGATAAGTACCTGATCGTGCGAGTGACGCGCAAGCAATTCCTGTACGACCTGAGTCTTGACGGGGTTTTCCGCCGCCATGCGATACTTTTCGCGCTCCTCCACCAGAGCATAGGGCATCCGTTGGTCGTCGGGTAGCGCGACCCGGATCTCATGGCACTCAGCGGTGGCAATCCAACCCTGGCGCTCCAATTCACGCCAGGGTACGTCAAAGCGCTTGGGGCCAATGAGACCAAAGACATCGGCCTCGCGCCCATCTTCCCGCACCAGCGTGGCTGTGAGTCCGAGTCTTCGGCGAGCCTGAATCTCCGCGGTCAGGCGGAAGACCGGTGCCGGCAACAGGTGTACCTCATCATAGATGATGAGTCCCCAGTCATGCCCGGTCACCAGACCGAAATGCGGGAACTCGCCGTCTTCGCTTGGCCGATAGGTAAGGATCTGGTAGGTTGTCACTGTCACTGGGCGAATATCCTTACGCTCTCCAGTGTACTCGCCCACCTCAGCCGGTGTAAGGGTAGTCTTATCCAAGAGTTCGGAGATCCACTGGCGGACGGCAACGGTATTGGGAGTTAAGATCAAGGTAGCGCGCCCAATTGCGGCCAGCGCGCCAATACCAACGATAGTTTTGCCAGCGCCGCAGGGAAGTACCACCACGCCGCTGCCTCCGCTTACAGTTCCATTGACATAGAATGCATCAACTGCCGCTTCCTGATACGGGCGCATCACAAATGGCTGGTTGGCCAGAGTCATCTCGCGGCGCGCCACCACCAGTGGTGAGCCTTCAGTGTAGCCGGCCAGGTCTTTGGCAGGATAGCCAATGGCCACCAGGGCCTGTTTGACATGACCTCGTCGAGCTGGATCCACCAGCAGGCTGGTGCTGTCCGCTTGAGCCAAGATGTAGGGCAGCATGCGTTTGTGGCGTGCGACCTCGGCGATCAGTATAGGGTCGCTTGAGGTAAGTACCAGTTGACCATCCCGCCGGATGAGCTGGAGTTTGCCATAGCGGCCCATGTAGTCGCGAACATCGGTTATGATGACGGGCGGCAAATCGTACTTGCTGTAGCGGGTGAGCATCGAGATGACGGTTCCGGCGTCAAGCCCAGCTGCGGCGGCGTTCCACAGCGAAAGAGCCGTCAGACGATAGGAATGGATGTGCTCAGGCGACTTCTCCAGTTCAGCGAATTGCGCCAGCGAGTCGCGTGTCTCAGCATAGAGAGGGTGATCGACCTCCAACAACAAGGTTCGATCGCTCTGAACGACAAGCGGGTTTGATGTATGTGTAGTATGTATAGCCATAAAATGGACACGTTACTGCATCCGCCAGACAGGCAGGTGGTAAGCGCGCACACCTTTCGTGTAGCTGTGGCCATCGGCGGCAACCGGTGGCGATAGAGGACTGGTCCAGCCTGACTCTTCAAGCGTCACATTCCAGGCGTTATCGCCCAGCGCACCAGGTAGCTGGTGATGCTTGCAGCAGCGATATCCTCATATCCTCGCATGAGGTGACGTGCACCAGAGACAATGTTCAAGCGTCGATTCGGGAGTCGCTCGATCCAAGGCTCAAGCTTGTAGCGCGGTGACACCTCATCGTATTCACCAGTCAGAAAGAGCTTGGGACGCTCGAACATCCCCAGATCCGGCGTGACTCGGAATATCGGCGGGCTGACCGCAACAATGGTGCGTACTCGCGGGTCATGAGCGGCGTAGGCAAGCGCTATATATGCTCCGAAGGCATGGCCAACAATGCAGAGCTTGCCCGGATTGATCTGTGGTTGAGCTAGCAGGAAATCCATGGCGCCGGCAACATCAAGCGGCTCAAGGCGTCCATCGGTCTGCTGCCCCTGGCTTCCGGCTACGCCGCGAAAATTAAAGCGCAGCGCCAATAGTCCGGCGGTAGCGAGTGAACTCGCCAGACGCCGCAGTAGCGGATCATCCAGCGTACTGGTAGCAGGCTGAGGATGGCAGAGTATGGCACCGGCTTGTGGTCCAGCACTGCTCTCCGCCGGGCGTGCCAGCACTCCTTCAAGCAGCAGCGGTGGACGGCCCGCGCTGGGAAAGGAGATGTTGTATTCTACGGTTGCCCCCATATCCCTCCCGGCCTTTACCTGACCCACATCTTCCATAGAACTTTCCCCTGGGCACAGCTCGCGTGCGTTCGCCGACGTAGGTAGTGCGTGCGATAGATGCCGTAGAGAAAGCGCTACTCCAAGATGCACATTCCACTGACAGAGTCCGATGAGCCTGTATCTGTCATAATAAACCGCATTACTGTGAGGCGTCAATGAGGCCGGGCTCTCCTTGGGTCCGGCGGCGGTGTGCAAGGAACATGGTCAGCAGGCTTAGACGTAGGGGATCCACTGCTGCGTGTCGTTGTCTTCTTCTCCTGCCTTTGACGCGTCCGCTCGGTCGCCTGGACCTCGCAGCCGCGTCAAGCGTTCAACTTCCTCACGTCGGTAGAGGCGCATCCGCTTGATGCCCTGTCGATAACTGCCGAGCAAGCCGCGGCTCACATAGGCATAGAGAGTTGCGGGCTTGATGTCCAAGACTGTACAGGCTTCCTGAGCGGTCAGGAACTCCTCGCCATCGGTCACGATCATGAAAGCCTCCGAGCTCGCGGGTCCGGACATATAGTGGTATGGGTGCTCGCCATCCCGGGTACTGTGCTCCTACTTACCCGCCAGTATAAGCCTTTCTGGCGCGCCCGTCAATAATCCGCCGCTGTAGATGCCTAAATTGGCACTAGACAAATCAATATAAATCAAGTATATTTTCGAACAAAGGCGAGTGCGCATGTGGGGTGCGTCTGATGCCTGGTTTGCTTCAAAGTCACAGTGCGTTGGGCACTGCAATCAACATGTCGCAACATGTTGGGGAGACGTAGAATGACGATGATCGCAGCAAAGGGGCTGGACGGAGTGGTGGTCGCAGCCACCAACATCAGCCATGTCTTCGGTGAAGAAGGCCGCCTCGTCTACCGAGGGTATGATATCCATCAACTTGCTTCTAAAGCAAGCTACGAAGAAGTATGCTTTTTGCTCTGGCAAGGGCACCTGCCTGACCGAGACGAGCTTGAGTCGCTGCAGGCTGCGATGCGGCAACGAAGGACGTTGCCTTCTGCTGCCGAGGTTGCCCTCTGGGGACTACCCAAGGACACCAACCCAATGGATGCGTTGCGCACGGTTATCTCGGCTGCGGGAGCGGCTCTACCTATTGGTGGCACACCTACCGTTGACCAGGCCATTACGCTCACTTCCCTGTTTCCCACCGCGGTGGCCGGATTCCACCGTCTCCGCTCCGGCCTCGATCTCGTTCCTCCCGACCCCAGCCTTGGCCATACCGCCAACTACCTGTACATGCTGACTGGTGAGAAGCCGACTCCCAATCATGTCAAGAGCCTGGACACCTATCTGGTGTTGCTGGCGGATCACGGTATGAACGCGTCAACCTTTACGGCGCGGGTCATCGCCTCAACTGAGTCTGACCTGGCGTCCTGCATTGTTGGGGGTATCGGCGCTCTGAAGGGCCCTCTGCATGGTGGTGCCCCGGCTCTGGTGATGGATATGCTGGACAATATCGGCACCGTCTCCAATATCAAACCCTGGGTCGACCACACTCTCGATTCGCATGGCCTGTTGATGGGTTTTGGCCACCGTATCTACCGTACCACCGATCCTCGAGCCGAGATTCTTCGCGATATGGCTCAGCACGCTTCTACACCCGAATTCTTTGATCTCGCGAGCGGCACCGAGGAATACGCCATCGGCGAATTGAACCGCCGCAAGCCCGAGAATCGGATTTATACCAATGTCGAGTTTTACTCGGCCACGGTACTGAACTCGGTAGGTCTGCCGCGCGACCTCTTCCCAACCTGCTTTGCGGTGGCTCGTGTCGCCGGCTGGAGCGCCCACGTACTCGAGCAACTGATAGGCAATCGCTTGATCCGGCCACAGTCACAGTATGTGGGGCCACAGGGGCTGGTCTTTGTGCCGGTCGACCAGCGCTAGCGAACGAGCGAGCACAGCGTAATCAACACAAATCAACTTTCGCCAATCTTATGTAGCTGGATGAAATTGGTACGGGCGCGGCTTGCTATGGGCATGCCGCCCATGATCACGATGATGTCGCCTGGAGCGGCCAGCCTTTCTTCCTGCAGACAGCTGTCCACCCAGGCGATCAATTCTTCCGTGCTGCCGGCCAGATTACTCAACCGCGGCATTACTCCCCACCAAAGCGCCAGTCTCTGGTACACGGCTGGAGAAGGTGTGAAGGCCACAATGGGTGCCGCGGGGCGCTCTTTCGATATAAGGTGCGCCGACAGGCCGCTCTGGGTGAAGACGGCGATGAGACTCCCGCCGGCCGCGTCGGCCAGTGTGTGGGCAGCGGCGCTCACCGCACGAGTGGGCGCCATACCCTGTTGAAGCGCCTCCGGTCGGATGGACGGCGGAAAATGCCCCTCAGTAGCCAGCGCAATGCGAACCATTACTCGCACCGCCTCAACGGGATACTGACCAATTGCAGTCTCACCACTCAACATAATCGCGTCAGTTCCATCGAGTATCGCATTCGCAACATCGCTGGCCTCGGCCCGAGTTGGTCGGGGATGTTGAATCATCGATTCCAGCATCTGGGTAGCGGTAATGACCGGGAGCCCGCAGGCGTTTGACTGTTGAATGACTCGTTTCTGCACCAGCGGCACATCTTCGAGAGGCATCTCGACCCCCAAGTCTCCGCGTGCCACCATGATTCCGTCGGAAACCTGCAGGATCGACTCCAGCCGCTCTATGGCTTCCGGCTTCTCTAGCTTAGCAATCACTGGAATGGTAGAGCCTGGAGCGCCGTCCGCCGAAGGCTTCATCGCCGCGGCAATGAGGTCCTTGGCGTCCTGTATATCGCTGGGACGGCGAACAAAGCTCAGGGCCACATAGTCGACCCTCTGCTCTATTCCAAAGAGCAGGTCAGCACGGTCCTTGTCGGTCAGCGCAGGCGCGCTCACAGTCACTCCTGGCAGATTGATACCCTGGTGCTCTGCCAGCAGGCCGCCATAGACGACCCGGCAGATAACCTCGGTATTGTCGGTCTTTTCCACCCGCAACTGAATTGCTCCATCGGAGAGTAAGATTGGGTCGCCCGGCTTCACATCGTCGGGAAGCTGCTGATAGGTGCTGGTAACCCGCTCGGCGGTGCCGGCGATGTCCTGGGTGGTGAGTATGAACTGCCGGCCCGCCGCAAGCTCCACCGGTTGGCCTCCAGCCAGCGAGCCGGTTCGGATCTTGGGGCCTTGTAGATCCTGCAAGATGGCCACCGGCTGCCCCAACCGAGTAGCCACGGCTCGCACTCGCTTTATGGTGGCGGCATGCTCTTCATGAGTTCCATGTGAGAAATTGATGCGGGCAACGTTCATTCCGGCTCGCGTCAGCGCTTCGATTTTCTCTTCACTCTGCGTTGCCGGTCCCAGAGTGCAGACAATTTTGGTCCGGCGCTTGATGTCTTCTCCTGCCACGATTGTCTAGGCCTCCACAACCGGGATACTGCTGAGAAAGCGCTTCCAGGCGGCGCTCACCTGACTATCTAGCTGAGCCAAGTCGCCACTGTTGTCGATTATCTCGTCGGCCGCTGCTCGTTTGGACTCCAGCTCCGGCTGCGCCTTGAGCCGCAGGAGGGCCTCCTCCTCGCTCAGACCGCGCAGCTTCATGAGCCGCTCCAATTGCACCTCCGGCGAGCAGGTTACCAGCCAGAGTGAATGGAGCAGTTGCCCGTAGCCCGACTCAACCAGCTTTATTGCGTCGAAAACGCCTATGGCATGTGGTCCAACCTCGCTGAGCTGCCGCAGGCGTGCCAAGAGAGCAGTCCGAACCGCCGGGTGGACTATGGATTCCAGCCGGCGTAGCTTCTCTGGATCAGCAAAGACGATCTGACCCAGCGCCTGGCGATTAATCCCCCCAGCCTCATCCACAACGTCTCGGCCAAAGACGCTGGCCAGCTCGGCTACCAGTGGTTGGCCAGGCAGATAGAGTTCATGAACTGTACGGTCGGCATCTATATAAACTTGCGCGCCCATTTGTACCAGCATCAAACCAACTGTGGTTTTGCCGCTGGCGATGTTGCCGGTGATGCCTAGAATGTACGGCAATGCGTTCCTCCCGTTTAACCGGCCAGCTCCTGCCATTCTTGATAGAGCGCATCCAGCTGACTCTTAACCTCCTGGTACTCTTGAGCTAGCTCGTTGATGCGCGTCACATTGGCCTCAGTACTGGCCTCGGTAAGTAGATTCTCGAGTTGGCTAACCCGTGCTTCCAGGCGGGCGATCTCGCCCTCCACCTGTCCCGCAGTTCGGCTGGCGGCTTCTTCTGGCAGCGTAACTCCTGATCCGCGTTGCCCAGGCGCTCGACCGCGACCGGTGGGGCCGGTGGGAGCGGTCGAGCGCCTGGGAAGTATTCCTCCAGCGCGAGACGGCGCCGCGGCGGCTGTCTCCAACTGTGCCAGCTGCAGGCGATAACGTGTGTAGTTGCCACCAAAGACGCTGATTGCGCCATCCGCCAGCACCCAGAGCCTGGTTGCCAGCGCATCGACGAAATAACGATCATGAGAGACGAAAATCATCGTGCCGTCGTATTCGCCCAGGATTTCTTCAAGTACCTGGCGCGCTGGTAGATCAAGGTGGTTAGTTGGTTCGTCAAGCACCAGGAAGTTTGCTCCTTGCAGAGTCAACTTGGCCAACGCGACTCGGCTGCGCTCGCCGCCACTTAGAGAGCCGACCGTTTTCCAGACATCGTCACCGGTGAAGAGAAAGCGGCCGAGATAGGTACGGGCACCCTCTTCACTGAGATGGCTGATCTTGCGAATCTCGTCGACCAGTGTCGCCTGCAGGTTAAGCCCTTCATGAGTCTGAGCGTAGTAGCCGATCTGCACATTGTGCCCGAGGCGCAGCGAGCCCGATCTCGCGGATATTTGGCCAACTATAGTGCGCAGTAGAGTGGTCTTACCGGAACCATTGGGACCAATCAGTCCCACACGCTCGCCTCGCTCTATGCTGGTCTCGGGCAGCGCAATGCGTATACCTGCGGTCCATACATCGCTGGTCCGGGGCCTCGGCTCGTAGCCGGCTACAAGCCCATCGGTAGCCAGCACAGTCTGCCCGGATTCGGTGCGGGCGCCGATCTTGAACTTGAGCCGCTGGTCGGCAGGTGGTCGCTCGATGCGTTCCATACGGTCGAGCAGAGTCTGTCGTCCCCGTGCCTCTTTGCTTCGCTGGCCGGCTTTGTAGCGGCGTATGAACTCCTCTGTCCGGGAAATATACTCCTGCTGCTCCTCGTATTCTTTGGCCCAGCGTGCCACGCGCTCAGCACGCAGCTGCACATATTTGGTGTAGTTACCGGGATATTCCTCCATGCGCCGGTTGGCGATCTCAATGGTGCGCGTGGTTACCCGGTCCAGGAAATAGCGATCATGCGAAACTACGATCACGGAGCCATGCCAGGAGCTGAGGTAGCCTTCTAGCCATTCCAGCGCGCCAAGATCCAGGTGATTGGTCGGTTCGTCGAGCAGCAACAAGTCAGGCTCCTGCAACAGGAGTTTCCCGAGGGCCGCGCGCGTCTGTTGACCCCCGCTAAGGTAGGAGGCAGGCGACGATTGTTGCTCACGAGTAAAGCCCAGACCGTCCAATACCCGGCGTACACTCGGCTCGATGGTGTAGCCACCGGCGTGCTCCACCTTTTCTTGCAGCTCCGCGTAGCGCTCGAGTATGGTGCTGTACGTCTCGGGCTGTTCCATGAGAGTGGTATCGCTGAGCTGCCTCCCAAGGCGTGCCAGCTCCAACTCCCAGTCCGCAACATCAGCGTAGACCGACAGCATCTCTTCGTAGAGTGTGCGAGCGGGATGTAGGTCGGCAAGCTGAGATAGGTACCCGGTGCTGACTCGCTCCGGGAACGAGATGGTTCCTTGGTCGGGTGCAAGCTTACCAGCAAGCAGCTTGAGTAGAGTAGTCTTGCCGGAGCCGTTAGCCCCGACAAGTCCGATGCGGTCGTGCGACTCAACGCGAAAAGAGACGCCGTCCAGTATAAGTTCGGCGCCAAAAGACTTGCTTAGATTTTCGATCACAATAATAGACATGGCACCTGTAGTGTACGCGAGACGAATGTCAGCTGCAAGCGGGGAATCTGACCAATTGCGCGCACTGGGATGGCATATGCTATGCTTACATGGGGTCTCTAGCGCCGCGAGAAGGAGAAGGCATTTTCGTGTGTCAGCGCCAAACACGCTAACCAGAGTTACCCGCCGCTCCCGCCGGACCCTCAATAAGCTCCGGCAGTTGCGCGCCAGCCGCTTAGCCAGTCCACTGGCTTTCTTTAGCCTTTTTGGCCCAGGGCTGGTTGCCGCCAACGCCGGAAACGACGCTGGCGGCATCGTCACCTATGCCGCGGTGGGCGCTCAGTATGGCTACGGACTGCTGTGGATGATCGTCATTGTTACCGTCAGCCTGGCCGTGGTACAGGAGATGTGTGCCCGCATGGGTACGGTCACCGGTGAAGGCCTCTCCGACCTCATTCGGGAGCACTTTGGAGTTCGTGGCGCGACCTTTGCCATGCTAACCCTGTTTGTAGCCAACTCACTTATAACTATCTCCGAGTTTGCCGGCGTAGCCGCGGCATCACAGCTGTTTGGCATTTCCAAGTATATTGGCGTGCCGATTGCGGCGGTTGCTATCTGGCTCTTGATAACTCGTGGATCGTACCAGCGAGTCGAAAAGGTCTTCCTGGCGATGACGTTCGCCTTTTTTGCCTATCCCATCGCCGCCTTTCTGGCGCGGCCCGATTGGGGTATGGTCGTTCGCCAGACCTTCATACCGACTTTCCCGCACAGCCACATTGGTTTGTATCTGTTACTGTTTGTGGGCACGGTCGGTACCACGATCACCCCGTATATGCAGGCGTACGTCCAGGCGGCGGTGGCAGAGAAAGGCGTAGATGTGCGTGACTATGGCTGGGAGCGGGCCGACGCCTACTTGAGTGCGGTGTTTAGCGATCTCATTTCGGCTTTCATTATCATTGCCAGTGGCGCTACCATCTTTGCCGCCAGCCATGGCATGGGCGTGCAGATCAGCACAGCCACGCAGGCAGCCAAGGCTCTCGAGCCGTTCCTGGGCAAGAATGCGGTCTTCATCTTTGCCATTGGGCTGCTCGGCGCGTCACTACTTGCCGCCGCGGTAGTGCCGTTATCCACCTCATATTCAATCTGCGAGTCCTTTGGCTTCGAGCGCGGAGTTTCGTATTCATTTCGCGAAGCGCCCATCTTCAACGGCATCTTTACCGGTATGATTGCTTTTGGTGCTGCTGTGGCCCTGATTCCCAATTTACCTCTCATCCAACTCATTATCATCGTTCAGGTCATCAATGGCATACTGCTGCCAATCCTACTGATCTATATCCTAAAATTGGTAAACAATCCGGCTATCATGGGTAAGTACGTCAATCGACGCATTGAAAACATCGTTGCCTACACGACTACGATTTTGCTTACGCTGCTCTCGGCGGCGCTGGTAGTGACGACGATCTTGCCATTAGTCGGCGTGCAAATTCCACAGTAGATCGCTAGACCGCTGCACCGGGGAAGCGGAGCCGGCCGTGGCTGGTTGTATAGAGCCATAAAACAGAGGGGAAGGTAGCCATGACCGCGCTGACTGATCTGCTCGGCAAGCCGATTCGGGATCCCAGCGGTGACGAGGTAGCCAGGCTGGATGACCTGGTGGTCCGAGTGCCAGCCGGAACCGCAGACGCCGCACCCGTCGACATCTACCCACCGGTGACTGGACTGGTAGCTCGAATCAGGGCACCGCACGGCAATCGAGATGTCTTTATTCCCTGGGAGAAAGTGCAGCATCTGGATGAATCAGGCGTGCAGTTGAGTACGCCGGCGGTGAATCTCCAGCGCTTCGCCAAGCGTGAGGGAGAGATCGTCCTGCGAGGTGGGCTCTTTGACCGGCAAGTTGTGGATGTGGAGGGGCGTCGAATCGTCCGCATCAACGATCTCGACCTGGCTGAGCGTAATGGTGAGTGGCGCCTGGTGGCCGTAGATGTGAGTTTTGGCGCACTCGTGCGCCAACTACCTGCCGGCAAGTTGTTCAGCGAACAGATCGCCTCGCTACTACGAAGAGAGCGTGGAGCCAAGGCTCCTTTAATCGACTGGGCTACCGTAGTTCCGGTGACCGAGGCGGGCGCGGGCAGCGCCTTGCAGCTACGGATCCCACGCGAACGATTGAATATTCTACATCCGGCCGATCTTGCCGAGCTCATGGACCAGTTGACACCTCAACAAAGCGCTGATCTGCTTGAGAACATGGACGAAGAGCTGGCGGCAGACACACTCGAAGAGATGGAAGACGAACGGCAGGCGCAGATTCTCCGAGCAATGGACCCGGAGCGTGCCGCCGATGTCCTGGAGGAGATGGAACCGGATGAGGCCACTGACGCTCTGCAGGGAGTATCGCAGGAGGAGGCCGCTGATCTGCTTGGTCGCATGGACCGTGACGATGCCGAGGAGGTTCAGGAGCTGCTAGGATATCCCGAGACTAGCGCCGGTGGCATCATGACCACCGACTACCTCTCGGTGCCGTCATGGGCGACGGTGGGAGAGATCATTGACGCTATGCGAGCGCGTGCCAAAGCTGCCATAAATGACGAAGAAGATCCACTTCCCGGAGCGCTGCCGGAGATCTACGTGGTGGGGGCGCCAGGAACTCCGCCCGAGCGCCTCCCCAGGCGCGGAGTGGGCTCGAAGTTGCGTGGTAGGCCTGGGCCACATGCTGCCGCGGCAGTGATCACTACCGATCATGGGCCATTACCGCTAGAAGCCGAAGGACAGCTGCTGGGAGTGGTGGAGTTGCGCCAGTTGTTGCTCGCGGATCCTGGCACGGCCATACATGATGTGATGCGACCTCCGGCTTGTGTTGCGCATCCCTACGATAATGAGCGGGATGTCGCGCGCCTGATTGCCGACGAAGACCTCGTAGCTCTGCCCATTGTTGATGAGGCCGGCACCATGTTGGGCATCGTGACCGTAGACGACGCAATCGACGTCATACTGCCCACCGCCTGGAAGAAGCGTATTCCCCGGCGCTTCCGCTAACTGGAGATTGGACGCCGCTTACCTCTCCAATTTCGTAGCTAACGAGCGAGAATAGACAGGCTTGCGCGATTGGTAGTTGTGGTAGGTCGCAGCGCGGAGTTGGAGGTTGACGCGAGCGGTCCCAGTGACAATCCCGGCCCATATTCCCAATGTGCCTCTGATATAGTACATTATCAATACTAGCTCTGACCTCCTTTCTCAGTAGTTAAGCGGAGGCACCAGTGACCCAGCTCTGTATTGCTATTGTAGGCTCTCGCCGTATTGATAGATCGGCGTTCGAGAGTCTCGCTCAACTGGCAGAGTACTTCTGTGAGTCTGGCCGCACGGTGGTGTCGGGTGGGACGAAGCAGGGCGCTGAAATGGCGGCCGAGGTAGGCGCGGCCCGTGTGCAAGAGGGGCAGCACCTGATACTGTATTTATCGCCGCAGTTTCATCGCAACTACTACTACCCGGAGCAGTGCCAGCGCTACTTCATTCCGGTAGGGCCGGGTGCGCACCATACGCCGTCCTGGCAATTGGCCTGGGATCACGCCTTGCCTGAGCAACGCGGCGTGTACTGGGAGCTCTTCTGGCGCAATGCCTACATAGCAATGGCGGCGCACATTGTCTTGGAGTGGCGTGTCGATGACGAGAGTCGCAGCACTGAGCACCTGTTGCGCTGTGCCAGTGCCCGCAATAAGCCCATTATCAATTGTAGAGACGAGTGGGACAGCGAGCCGTGGTCCAGCACGGAAGAACTGATCCAGCGTGCCGAGTCGTGGCTTACCGCCATAACCGAAGTGTAGGCGTTCATCCAGCCTGTAGTGCTTCCCCTCGAGACGAATCTGCACGACTGTGCGATAGGGCATCTAAAGCAGCGGAGCGATCCAGAACCAGATCACCAGAGCCATTGCCGCGCTACCACCTACAACCAGCAGGTGAAAGAGTTCATGGAAGCCGAAGACGCGCGGAGAAGGGTTGGGCCAGCGCCAACTGTATACCAGCGCCCCAGCGGTGTAGCAGAGACCACCAAGCCCTAAGAGAACCAGCGCCTGCCCCGGCAACCGGGTCCAGAAGGCAGGAAGCGCCAGTACCACTACCCATCCCAGCCCCACATAGAGGCTGGTACTAAGCGTGCGGGACATGTGCCGGTGGAAAGACTTGACCAGGATGCCAATCACGACCAGAAGCCAGACAGTTCCAAGCAGCAGAACGCGTAGCCAGCCGACGAGTAGAGCCAGTCCGAGGGGTGTATAGCTGCCGGCGATGGCCACAAAGATGCTGGAATGGTCGAGCGTGCGCATAAAATGGTAACGGGGAGTGCGCCAGGTCCATATGTGAAAGACAGCGCTAACAGTGTAGAGCTCTAGCGTGCTAACGGCAAAAATCAGAAGTGGAAGCAGCCGCGGCCACTGCTGCCACGTGTGCACGCTCAGCAGCAAAATGAGCAACGCAGTGACACATGCCGCCGCAGCATGTAACCAACCACGTAAGAGCGGCTTGGCTTCTGGACGCGCGTGGGTAGGTAGAGTCAAGGATGGCGAGAATTGTGCTTCGCCAGCCTCCAGTTCTTGTTGCAGCACTCGTCGTCTCCAGCCAGATGCACACCGTGCCAGTCGCCTATGGACGGACACGGATAATTCCAACCTAGAAGATGGCCACTTTAGAACATCCCTTACGTGTGACGAAAGGCATGGCCACCATGTTTCATCCTTAATCAAGGTTTTACCGGGGCTAATACGGCCTTAACGAGGCTACGAGCAGTAGCGTGAAGAGTAGAGCGAATGCTGCCTAACTGCACATGCCCGTCGGCTGTACCAGAGGGGAGTTCACCACGTTGGGACTACTGGTAATCACGCCCCCAAGGCTGGGATAGGTATGATCGGCGGGTAGGGCTCCTGACCAGGTAAAAGTGTAGGTTGCGGTGCTCTGTCCCGGTCCGGCGACGACACTGGCGTTCGTTGAGCCACGTCCATTGTTTACCGTATACATGAAGTCAATTGTACCGCCCGGACTGCCGGCGGCAAGGTGGAAAGTCGCGGTATAGGTGACCGTGATCTGGTTTCCGCAGGAGTCTCCGGCAATGCTGCTCGGAGTCACTGCCATCGTAATGCTGCTCACTTTAAAGGCGCCCGGTGGCGTGCAGCTGCCGGCCACCAGAACTTGTGGCGAGGTCACCGAATTTGGACTGGTAACCAGCACTTCGGCTATCCCTGGATAGGTATGATCGGAAGGGAGTATCCCCGAACTGCTAAAGGTGTAGGTCTGGGTAGTCTGACCCGGACCCACGGTGACGCTGGCCTCCGTTGTACCACGTCCATTGGTCACTGTATACATGAATGCGATAGTGCCTCCAGCTGTGCCCGCCGGAATATGAAACGTAGCAGTGTAGGTGAAGGTGGCTGAGGTGCCGCAGGTAGCTCCGGCAACGCTGGGGGGAGTCACCACCAGGTCCACGCTGCTGACCTTAAGTGGTGTTAATGTCGGAGTGGCGGCGGTGGTAGCGGTCGGAGCTGTAGTGGTAGCTGTGCTGGTGGCCGAGCTGTTGGAACCAGTACCACAGGCGCAGAACAGGAGAGCAGATCCTAGCAGTCCAAGGCCCAGCGCTTTCCAGGCGAGAGCCAAGCTCAATCTGCTTTTGAGCCCGCTGGTATGCGTGATCATCTTTACTGCACACAAAATCTTCATCATGTCAGATGCCTCCTTTGCCCAGAAGATGATGCGTACCTGCGACGTACTCCGGTCAGTGAACATGTGGCAGTGCCAATCCGATCTCTCTCGGCCCGTCGCGACACCGCTGCGCAAGATTCACGTTCCCTGTGTGGATTATAGCGCGTGAGAAAAGTCAGCACTTTTCAATGCCACAAAGCATTAATTGACAGCAACAGCATTTTGATATACTATGTCATTAGGTGCTAAGTGTCATTTCAGATCCAGCCGCTGGAAGGTAGAATTTGTAGAAGCTTGACAGGTTAATTTTGCAATGGTAATCTTGTATTTTGAGAGGTGTAAAAGTTAGTTGGATGGCTTCATGAATACAAGGTTTCATGAACTGGTAGATCACGAAAGGGTGTGGCTATGACGCAATCAACAGGGACACGCAAATGGTGGGCACTGGGCGCGCTCACCCTGGCAGTACTAGCTGTCGGCCTTGACGGCACCATTCTCAGCGTGGCGATACCCACGCTGGCTACCGCATTGCATGCTTCGGAGTCGGATCTGCAGTGGTTTTCCTCGGGATACTTGCTGGTGCTGGCGGCGGCGATGCTGCCCATGGGGCTGCTTGGGGACCGCTACGGCCGCAAGAAGGTAATGATTGCCTCCCTGGCTCTCTTCGGAGCCGGCTCGGCTGCCTGCGCCTATTCAGGCTCGGCTGGCGCCTTTATCGCGGCTCGAGTGGTACTCGGTCTAGCCGGTGCCGGTATCATCGTCATGGCTCTCGCCGCGCTCGCCGTGCTCTTTACTGAAGAGGAGCGGCCACGCGCAGTCGGCGTCTGGGCGGCCGCCAACTTCGTGGCGCTACCTATAGGCCCTATCCTGGGCGGCTATCTCCTGACTCACTACTGGTGGGGCTGGGTCTTTCTCATGAATGTGCCGGTTGCGGCGGTGGGACTCATCGCCACCCTCGCGCTCGTTCCGGAGTCTCGCGCCGCCACGCGTCCAGGGCTCGACCTGGTGGGAATAGTTCTTTCGGTCGCCGGTCTGGTCGGTGTCACCTACGGCCTGATAGAGGCAGGGGAGAACGGCTGGGGCAGTACCAGCGCTCTCGCTCCCATAATAGGTGGCGTGTTGGTGCTGGTGGGATTCTTCCTCTGGGAACGCTGGCTCAGCCGGAGACCAGGAGGAGAGCCGCTGGTTGATCTCTCGCTCTTCGCCTCGGCCTCCTATACCTGGGGTGTGATCCTAACGGCATTTGCGGTACTGGCCATGATCGGGGTTCTGTTCAATATGCCTCAGTACTTTCAGGGCGTGGAGTCCACCGACGCCATGGGCTCGGGTGTGCGGCTATTACCGCTCATAGGCGGCCTCATTGTGGGAGCCTTGCCGGCGGACCGAGTGGCCCGTCTGTTGGGTGCCAAGCTTACGGTTGCGCTGGGATTTGCGGTGCTCGCCGGTGGATTGCTCTTGGGATCGACTACCGCGGTGACATCCAGTGTCGGCTTTGTGGCCGGCTGGATGGCTATCGTCGGAGCGGGAATGGGAATCACCATGGCCACCGCTGCTTCGGCGGCGCTCTCCGAACTCTCTGCGGAGCGGAGTGGCGTAGGTTCCGCGGTGATGCAGGCCCTGAATAAGATAGGCGGCCCGTTGGGGACGGCAATCCTGGGAAGCGTGCTGATCACCGTCTACCAGTCCAAGCTTCCGCTGGTTGGCGTGCCGGCGGCGGCGGCGAGCCTGCTACGAAGCAGCCTCTTTGCCGGCATCGCGGTGGCGCTGCAGCTTCGGTCGGTAGCTCTCCTCCAAATGGTGCGCGCCGCTTTCGTGGACGGCATGGATGTATCGCTGGTGGCCGCCGCGGGCATTGCTCTGGTGGGGCTAGTACTGGCGCTGCTCTTCCTTCCTGCCCGATCCTCCCGGGCTACAGACAAGGCCGAAAAGGCGGCGGGACAGCCGGAGCCGCTTGCGACCATCGATGCGCAGCGAGTAGAATTAGAGAATGAAGAACGTGCTATCCCCGGATGAGCGACCGAGAAACGGGCTGCGTGAGCGGAAGAAGGCCAAGACCCGAGCGGCGATCCAGCAGGAGGCGCTCCGGCTGTTTCGCGAGCAGGGCTACGAGTCTACGACGGTAGAACAGATCGCCGCTGCGGTGGAGGTGTCTCCCAGCACCTTCTTCCGCTACTTTCCGACCAAGGAAGAGGTCGTACTCTACGACGATCTCGACCCGCTTCTCATAGAAGCATTTGAGGCGCAGCCGCAGGGCCTGAGCCCGATCGGGGCCATGCGCGGCGCGATGCGTGCGGTGTTTGCCCAACTCTCGGGTGAGGAGATGGAGCAGCAGCAGCTGCGCACCGGGTTGATCATGACAGTTCCGGAACTGCGGATGCGTATGCTGGACCAGTTTGTCGGTATTGTCGACCTGCTGGCCACTTCGGTGGGTAAGCGGTTAGGGCGCAGTGCCGACGACTTTGAGGTGCGTGCCTTCGCCGGGGCGATTGTAGGAGTGCTGCTGGCGACTTTCATAGGACGCGAGTCGGGTTCGATGGAATGGGAGCCCGGCTCGATGGAGTACTACCTTGCCCAGATGGACGCCGGCCTCGCCTATCTTGAGGCCGGCCTGCCTCTCCTACCGTCACCTGGCCAAACCCGGCGAGAAACCGCCTCAGAATGAGCTAGTTCGACCTGCGGTCCGTGTGCCATACTACTACTGCTGCTTGTGCACCACCACGAGCACGAGCTTGCACATCGCTGTGCCTGAAGGCGGACTCCCCACCTCCTGCGCGCCGGATCGGATGTCGCCGTGTCCGCGTACCCGGAGGTGCTGGAAGTATGCAACGAGGAGAGGAGAAAGTACCAGATGCCCGACGTTCGTGTAAATGGCATTTCCCTGCACTATGAACAAGAAGGAACGGGTGAGCCACTCGTTCTCATCCCCTACCTGGCAGCTGATAACGCCTGCTATGCCTTCCAGGTGGCCGACTACGCCAAGCAATTCACCTGTATCTCGGTGGATCTGCGAGGAACGGGAGTAAGTGACAAGCCAGCCGGCACGAACACCACCGAACTTTTCGCCGATGACCTAGCTGGCCTCATGGATGCCATTGGAGTTCAACAGGCCCACGTGATGGGGCTGTCACTGGGCGCGGCCACCGGCATGTGGTTGGCCGCCAAGTACCCGGCCAAGGTGAAGTCGCTCTCGCTCCACAGCAGTTGGGCTAAGACCGATCCCTTCCTCACCTCTATCGTCGGAATGTGGCGAGTGATGGCTCCCGCGCTCGGCAGCGTCCCCGATATGGTCATTCAAGGGATTTTCCCTTTTTGCTTTACTCCGGAGCTCTACGCGACCAAGCCGGAATATATCGATTCACTGGCGGCGTTTGTCCGCAGCCGGCCAGTCCAGCCGCTGGACGCCTTTATGCAGGAATCCGAAGCCGTCCTGTCTCACGATGTCGAGGCCCAGCTGCACGCCATCCATGCTCCAACCTTGATTACTTTCGGCAGGTACGATATCGTGACATCCACCCGGTTTGCTCCTATGCTGACATCGCATATTAAGGGATCCGAAGTAGTGATCTTCGAGGGATGTGCGCACGCACCCATTTACGAGAAGGTAGAAGAATTCAACCAGACGACTCTAGAGTTCCTGCAGCAACACTCAGGGCAAGGGTAACCGAAGCCGGTAGCGCCTGCCGGTACACGAGGAGCGGACCATCTCCCCTCACCGCCGCCGGCGCTACTTGAACGGCCGCCAGCAGTGTCTGTGTTATAGCCAACTAGGGCTGGAGCTGTGCAATACCGCATAGGTCCCGTGGGAGACCATTACTTGGCGAGGGAGGCAAAGCGACCGTGAAGACGCTGGTTATGATACGCCATGGCGAGAGCGAATGGAACCGGGAAAACCGGTTTACTGGATGGACTGACATCGACTTGAGCGAGCGAGGCAGAGACGAGGCCAAGCGGGCTGGTAGGCTGCTCCAGGGACAGGGTTTTACCTTCGATCTGGCATTCACGTCTGTCCTGAAAAGAGCCATCAAGACTCTGGGGATCGTACTGGACGAAATGGATCTTCTCTGGATCGATACCGTAAAGAGCTGGCGCCTCAACGAACGTCACTACGGCGCGCTGCAGGGTCTGAACAAGGCCGAGACTGCCGAGAAGTATGGTGAGGAGCAGGTGCACCTCTGGAGGCGAAGCTACGATGTACTACCGCCTCTCTTGGCCGAGGAGGACCCTCGTCTGCCCGATAACGACCCGAGATATCGCAGCCTCTATCCAGCACAACTACCTCGGGGCGAGAGTCTACAGTTAACGGTAGAGCGCGCCCTGCCATTCTGGGATGAGAAGATAAAGCCGGCGCTGCAGGTCGGCATGAAGCCGCTTCTCTCGGCGCATGGAAATAGTATGAGGGCCCTCATAAAATACATCGATAGCATCTCCGATGCTGAGATTGTCGGATTGGAGATACCCACCGGCATACCGCTGGTGTACGAGTTCGATGACGAGATCAGGCCGCTGCGCCACTACTACCTCTATGCCGGCTCGGAACAGTGACGCGTAGGACTAGAACCGCAAA
Source organism: Ktedonobacterales bacterium (assembly GCA_052143275.1). Classification (GTDB taxonomy): domain Bacteria; phylum Chloroflexota; class Ktedonobacteria; order Ktedonobacterales; family JADMIN01; genus JAJPKE01. Next base: position 20,085 of record JBKQTH010000028.1, read on the forward strand.
TACCGTGTTGCCGGGTGATTGGCAATCACAGGAGGCGCGCCGTATACTGAGAAAGGTGGCGCTTAGGCCACGGTAATCATTCATGTGATGGGGGCAACAGTGGAAAACAAGACGATCCCATTCAAGGATCGACCGCTGGACATGGTGATCGTCGCGTTCTTCCTCATCAATCTTCTGTTTATTACCTACGTGATCGATCTCGAGCAGCTGGTGATCCCATACGCGGCGCACTTCACCTACCCAATCTGGCCGCCGCGCCCGATTGTCGATCTAGTACAGTCCTACGGCCACCTGTACGATCATGATTTGCTTGCGCGGCCCGTCTGGTGGAAGATGACTATCTGGATTGATGATCTGTTGTTTGGTCCGTTCTATGTCGTGGCGATCTACGCTTACGTGAAGGGCAAGAACTGGATTCGCATGCCGAGCGTCATCTATGCCAGCATGCTCATGACCAATGTCATCATCATCCTGGGAGAAGAGTACGCTGGTCAGTGGGCCGCCCCAAATTTTCTCATGGTGCTGGCGTCGAATCTGCCATGGCTCGTGTTCCCACTGATCATTATCAGCCGCATGTGGCGGGCAGAGCGACCTTTTAGTCAGCCGGCATCCCGCACGCCAGCTACTTTGGTGGAGACGGGGGCCGGCGCCCAGATGCCTGTGCCAGCTCAACCCGACTGGATGGAATCAGTGGAGTCTGGACAATGAGCCGTTCGGCCGCGGATTTTCGTGCCAAGTATGGGCCATGGGCGGTGGTGGCAGGCGCCTCGCAGGGGCTAGGCGAGGAGTACGCGCGACAGCTCGCGGCGCGTGGACTGCACCTGATACTGGTCGCGCGGCGTACCAACCTCACGACCGCGCTCGCCGAGGAGTTTACCGCCGCGTATGGCACACTAACGCGCGTCATTACGCTGGACCTGGCACGAGCGGACGCGGCGGAGGTGGTGGATCGTGAGACAGCGGATCTGGAGATTGGCCTCCTGGTGTATAACGCGGCCCTGTCGGTTATTGGTTCCTTCTTCGATGGCTCGCTGGACGACCACGTGCGCGAGATACGGACCAATTGCCAGGCACCAATGACGCTCACCCATACCCTGGGCCGGAAGATGGCGGCCCGCGGGCGGGGCGGCATCGTGCTCATGTCGTCGCTAAGCGCGACGATGGGCTCAGCACTGATTGCGAACTACGCGGCGACGAAGGCATACAATCTGGTGCTCGCGGAGGGCCTGTGGGAAGAGATGCGCACACACGGGGTAGATGTGATGGCGTGTTGCGCGCCAGCGGTTACGACGCCGAATTATTTAGCCAGCGCGCCCGCTAGGACCTCACCCGGAACGATGACCCCAGAGGGGGTGGTTAGGGAAGCGCTCAAGGCGTTGGGCAAGACTCCGAGCTACATTCCCGGACGAACTAACCGGATCTCGGCGTTCGCACTGCGACGTCTGTTGCCGCGCAAGCTGGCGATCCAGACCATGGGTAACGTCATGCGGGGCATGTACGCGAAAACGAAGTAGACGACCTGGAGCGGAGTGGCACTTAGATCCACGACCACCGTTCGGTATGAACCAGCTGTCTAGGTGTGATCACCCGACGCGGAGGAATGCACAGGCGCGATACGGGCGGTAAGTCCAAAGTAGATCGCCAATAGTAGGGTTGCCAGTATACCAGCAAGAGCATTGAGATAGGCCAATCCAAAGGCCACGAGGTAGAAGAGAGGCCCGAAGCGATATTCGCGCGTAACCTTCTGCACGATTCGCGGATCGACATGTCGGTCAAGTAGTTGTGGGTGGGTGGCGATGTAGCGCCAGAACAGCTGGTAGACAATGGTAAGCACTACCAGAGTTCCAGTGTAGAACAGGGCGGCGAATCGCTCGTATGCCCGCTGGCGTAAGGCGGCGGCTACGACCGCGGTCGGGTAATTGAGAAACGTGATCAACATGAGCAAAACGCCATTGAGCAGAGTCATGACCCGGTCCGTACGCACCACCAGATTGAAAATGCCGTGGTGATTGGCCCACATGACCAGAATGGAAAGGAAGCTGACGAGATAGGCCAGGAAGAAAGGCCACTGGTTCCCTACATACACCGGAAGATCTATCGCTGTATTATGTGCGGGTGGCACCTGGATGGTCAGGATGAGCAGCGTGACCGCTACCGCAAACACGCCATCGCTGAATGATTCGATTCGGCCGGTCTCTTTTAGTTCCGGGGTCGTGTCTTGCTCTGGACTGTCTTGCTCCATAACGTATCTACACTCTCGATCATTAGCCGTAGTGAAAGCGGTGGTACCAGCGTCCAATCATGCCGACATCATCGCACCTTATCCTGCCGTTCGCTCAGGACTTCGGCGGCCCGCGTAGCACACGGTAGGCGCCTAGCGAACAGCGGGCGCTTATCAAGCGCCAATCTCGTTACAAGCATAGTCGGCCAGCGTCCGTGCGACCCTCCACTAATGGCCGGTAATTTGGGGATCGTTGACCTCCCCATACGAGGAGGTCCGGCGACATAACATATAGTGAGATGATGGCACCGACGACTTGGCTACCAGAGCTGGGTAGAGGTTGTTCCCATGTACATAGGCCGCGGCACGAACATAGGTCTTGCCGCGCCACGCTCCGGAGGAAAGAAACCATGTCACCGAAAACTCCAAGATTGAGCTACTTCTCCGTGCTCATGTATCACTTGACAGGAGGACGCGCCTACAGCGGCACCTCCGACAGCCCAGCAGGTTTTCTAAAATTAACCACTACCGGACGAAAATCGGGGATACAGCGCAGTGTACATCTCATCTATATCCGAGATGGGTCGGCGTATGTGGTTACTGCTTCCAATGGCGGAAGCCAGCATCATCCAGGCTGGTTTTTCAACGTGCAAAGTAACTCGCAGGCTACCATTGAGGTTCAAGACACGAAAAAGAGCGTCGTAGCCGAAGTAGCCGGACCGGAAAAAAGAAAAGAGCTCTGGGCGAGGTTGCTGCAGATTGCTCCGTTCTACGCGGGGTACCAGAAGCGCAGCCAGCGAGAGATTCCAATGGTGCTGCTGCATCCGGTTGCTTGAGCCAAAGCGCCCAGCTAACAGACTCCGTCTGGAGGTAGCGCCGCCTCCCGCTCTTCCCAGTCACTCTTCAGCAGGGCGTACTCGACCTCATCACCCTCCCATGCCTCATCGTCGGCCTGTGCGGCGCCGTCGAAGGACTCCTCGATCTCGAGGTCGGCAGGGGAAAGCCGAAACCTTCGAACCAGGGCCAGGCCTGCCTTTTCCATCACCCGGCGGGAGGCAAGGTTGTGCTCATAGGTTGTAGCATATACCCGCTGCACTCCCAGTTCGCTGAAGCCCTTGCGGATGAGCGCCCGCGCCACTTCGGTGGCATAGCCGTGGCCCCAGGCGGCGCGGCGCAGACGATAGCCCAGCGACACATTGGAGGGATCTGCTCCGCTGTGTGGCCGGAAGGCGAACCAGCCGAGGAACTTCCCACTGGCCTTGTCGATAGCCGCCCAGACGCCGAAGCCGGGGAATCGCTCGCTCGAATTGAGAAAGCCCGGAAGTATGCGGTTCTGTATCGCCTCTCGGGCGGAGGGCGCGCCCCCGGTGAGGTAATGCATGACCTCGGGATCGCTGTCCAGTTCGAACAGGTTTTCCACGTCGTCCGGCGTCAACGGTCGCAGTAGCAGCCGCCCAGTTTCGAGGTAGATCTCCATAGCCACGCTCCTGTATTATCGGACACGATCGTACTATGGCGCCACAGGTACCAGGCACATTATACAGTACGGAGACGGTCGAATCGGCTCTGTCTTCCAGCTAGAAGCTCGCACCGGTAGCGTGCCCTGGGCCCCTCGGGATGACTGAGCAGTACGAACCTGACGACGGGAGACGCTTCCGATTCTGCTGCACGGTTTTGGAAGAGCAATGAGGTGCTTGCTCAGCACGGTTATAGCAGCGTAGAAGAGAGGCAGCTAGTGAGACGAGTAGTAGCTACAGAGTATATGACTCTGGACGGTGTCATGGAGTCGCCAAACCGGTGGTCGTTTCAGTTCTGGAGTGACGAAGCCGCACAGTTCAAACTCGATGAATTATTGGCCAGCGATGCGCTTCTGCTCGGACGAGTGACCTATGAGGGGTTTGCTGCCGCCTGGCCGTCCATGACCGATGATGCCGGTTTTGCCGACCGGATGAATAGCCTCCCTAAGTTCGTGGTGTCGTCTACGCTAGACGAGCCGGAGTGGAACAATTCTACGCTGATCAAAGGGGATGTCGCTGAAGCGGTAACTCAGCTGAAGCGGCAGCCTGGGCAGGATATTTTGCTTGCCGGTAGCGCCGACCTCGTGGATACGCTCCGGCGGCACAATCTCATAGACGAGTACCGGATAATGCTCCATCCCGTTGTAGTAGGAAGTGGTAAACGCCTTTTTAGAGATGGTACTGCCACCACCAGTCTCAGACTGGTAGACACGAAAAGGTTCGGCTCAGGCATTATTGTCCTCTACTATGAGCCCACGAGCGGTGGTTAGCTTTTGACACTGGTGCGGCGCTCGCACCATCGAGGTAACGCTGATGTGCAGAAGCATCAAGACGCTCTTCAACTTCGAGCCGCCGGTGGCCGAGGAAGAGATTCGCGCGGCGTCACTCCAGTATGTGCGCAAGATTAGCGGCTTTACTAGACCATCTAAAGCCAATGAGGCGGTATTCCTGGCCGCTGTCGACGACATTTCCGCAGCCACTCGCACGTTGCTTGGCTTGCTAGAGACTAATGCACCACCACGCGATCGCGCCGAAGTGGCTGCCAAAGCTCGGGAGCGCAGCGTCCACCGGTTTGGTACGTGACTGGTTATCACGCGGCAGCGAGCTAGAAGCCAGACGCCGTTATCGGCACTCGCTTATGGCAGATACGCTCACCGGCGTAATGTGCTGGTAATGCGTTTGGAATGGAGCAGCGCATCCAGGGCATCGATAGGAGAGGTGACCGAAAAATGCGCCGCAAGCATCGCTTGCGTACAGGCACCCTCCGGCCCCAACACGCAGATGCTCAGCGCGGCGGCACGGAACATAGCCTCGTCGTTGGCCCCGTTGCCGAGCGCCACCACAAGCGTGGGGTCAAGTCGCCGCAGATAGCGCTCCTTCTCACTCCCAATCTGCACTCGTTCCCAATGGGGACTTGCGACACGGGCGGCTTCGCAGGCAATTTCTACGGTTCTGGCTGACTCTTGCGCCGTACCATTGCTATCGGCGGTGACAATGTGAATTTTTAGCAGAGCACTGATTTGCACCAGCCGTTCCACAACGCCGTCGAGCAGGTGGCCGTCTTCGGCCAGTGTACCGTTGAAATCAGAGACCAGGTGTTCAAGCTCCAGTGTCTCGCGACCGGGAATGACCACAGTTAACATGCCGGCCCTCTTTCTGTCGTGTACTTGTCCAGGCTAACCCGGACAGACGTATATTTCCTCCGTTCCCACCGCGATGGAGGACAGCTACCGGAAGGTTCACCAGCAAGAAAGTTTCCACACTATTCGGCAACCGCCCTCACGCAAATAACGGCAGCTGCGTTGTGGGTCGGGCACCGTCAAGTAAGACATACGGCGCAGCTTGTTCAGGATTGCGGATACGCAGCTGGCGCAGGTGGGAGAGATCGGTCAGACGCCCGAGCCGGCGCGCGCGCAGAATGGCGTTGGCTCCGATCGGACCGATGCCGGGTACTCGCAGCAGTTCGTCCCGGCTGGCCCTCATGATGTCGACGGGAGCTTCTCGCAGATGGCTTTCTGCCCAGGCGCGCTTGGGATCAATTTCGAGGGTCAGATTGCCGCTACGAAGCAGCGGTAATTCCTCCACATTCCAACCATAGTCGCGGAGCAAAAAGCTGGCCTGATAGAGACGGTGCTCACGGAGTGGATCGGTCGCTGGGAGATTTTCAAACGGCGTTTGAATGACGGGGCTAAAGCCCGAATAATAGGCGCGAGTCAGCCTGTCATCTTGATAAAGGCTCTTGGTGAGCGCGAGCAACTCCTGATCAGTATCACCCACCGCTCCCACCACAAATTGGGTCACCGTCCCAGCCAGCTTTTCAGACGGGTGGGCGCGTCGAATCTGCTCCGCAAGGTGCAAGGTGTCGAGCAGCTCCCGCTGGAACTCCTTACGGGGAGCGAGCGCCTGCACGCGCTCCGGCGTTGGCCCCTCCAGGTTGACCGAGACCCGATCGGCCAGGCGCATGAGGTGGTAGAGCTGCTCCGCTTCCACTCCAGGCATGATTTTCAGATGAAGATAGCCCCCATAGTGGTAGCGCCGGCGAAGGATCTCTGCCGTAGCAATGATCTTGTCCTGCGTGGTTACTCCTCCCTTGATAATACCCGAGGAGAGGAACAGACCCTCGACCTGCCTCTCCCGATGCAGTGTGTCGAAACCACGCGCCAGATCATCTGGACTGATTGTCAGCCGTGTCGTCCGGCTGCGACCCGCTCGGAAC
>JBKQTH010000029.1:0-3752 GCA_052143275.1 Ktedonobacterales bacterium
GTACCGCTAACGCAACTTCAGGAGGCAATTCGCCGGCGAACTCCGCCACCAGTAATTCCGGCTCCAATGGGCATTCCAATGTGCGAAGATTACGCCGTCTGGTAGTGACCCGTTGGAACCGTCCAGATGGCTGAAAAGGCTCTGACATCCCCATACCTCATTATTTACGGTGCCGAAGCTGGCTCGCTCATCAACTTCCACATGTATAGACGGATAATTCCCTAGTATCTGGCTACGTCTGGCCGTGCTAGACATGCTTGCAGGCTTTTTCGCGCTAAGCGCTGGGAGCAGAAGGACGATATAGGTCACCTGGTCCTGTTCTACCCTTCGGTGTCTGGCTATCCTCTGATGAGTTCGGCGACGCCGGCGTCAGCACCGAAATTACTCTTGCCTCGCCATCCGAGATGCTGGAGCCGAGTGATGCCGGCTCTTCATCATCGATGGAGGCAGGTGGGGCATGGTTCGTCAGAATTGGGACTGTCCGAGCCTGCTCCGGCTGGACATTGGTGGTTCCGACAGGTTCGCCAGCCTCAACCACCAGAGCCGGAGGCGGAGGCTCGGTAAGCGTCTCTATGTCCTCGGTATACGTCCATACCTCAGCCATACTCCCAGACGGGCTAGCAGAACTGGAACTGTTGCCCGCGTCATCGCTTTGACTGGGCCGGATGAGACGAGTGGTAACCGCCTCTCCCGAGGTCACGGGGGTACGACGATAGGCCGACGGACGTGACCACATCAGTCTGCGAGTAACCTCTTCCTCCGTAATCGCTCGTGACTCCTCCACCGGCTCAGCCACCGCCGCCGGCGGTGGCACTGCCTCCAGTGAAACTGGCGCTGACGGCCGGGCCTCTGCCAGGTCGGCAAATGGAGGCAAATCCCAGACGATCGTGGTCTCCTCGGTGACGCTGATATCCAACGGCAGAGGATCGGTCAGACGGGCGGAGACAACGATCGGCTCGCGATAAGACGGTATTGCGGCTGCCTCATCCTCAGGCAGAGCAAAGGGCTCATTCGCCTCGTCCGCCTCGTAGCCGCCTTCGAGCGCCTCCAGTGAAATGCCAAGGCTGGCACTCGCCGCTTCGTAGCGCTGAGAAAATAGCTGGAGCCCTGAAACAATGCGTCGGCGCGTAGCACTGGGAGTAATTCCGAGCGCACGGGCAACTTCAGCCTGGTTCAGGTTGGCGATGAGGTGGAGCGCCAGACACTGCGCGTCACCGTAAGGCAGTTCAGCCAGCACCGCGCGAATCATGCGGTAGCGCAGTACCTCACGTGGCTCCAGTATGTCTTCTTCGCCTGCTGGAGTCTCACCGAGTTTCCAAGGGCTACGTACATTGGAGGCGTTCTCAGACTCTCTAGCCTGTACTCGCTGCTGGAATCCACTACCCGATAGTAAAGCTGTAGCTGGGTCGGACCACGGTGCCCAGACGAGCTGCCGAAGTTGTCGTCCCGTCGTGCCTGTCCTGTCTGCCAGGGCGCCCAAGCTGGCACGTATGCGGTCGGTTGCGCCGGACATCTTTCCAGCATCGGTACCGCTTGCCGCAGACGCACGTTGGCCTGATGCCAGTTCGGGAAGCAGCGCGCGTCGATTCGATGCCGATAGCTGCAAACGCGGCGCAGTATGGTGAGGCCTGCGCAACTCGTCAAGCCCGAGTTCGGTACAGGAGCGCAGTAGCCAGAGTCGCAGATGTTGCCCGCCGTGTGGACCATGCAGGCGGCGTTCCATGCGCAGGAAAATCTGTTCGCTTAGCTGCTGGGCACGCAGCGCATTCCCAATTAGACGGGTCAGGTAACGGGTGACCGTGGGCTGGTAACGAGCGATGAGCGCTCCAAGCGCCCAGTCTGCTCCCAAGCGAGCCTGGGTCGCAAGGTGCAATTCTTGTTCGTACTCGGCGTTTATTCGGGTCGCGGAGCCTGAAAACATATCCTGCCAGGCCATATAAACGCTACCTCTCCATTATAATAAAGCGAGTGAATCGCATAATGACAATTGATGATAATCGCGAGCAGCCTTGACAAGTATACAGAGTGACAATGTATTCTCCTTCCGGGATCACAAGATCAGCGCCTGTAGCTGTCTCTCCTTATTTTTTCGCTTCAATGATACGCACCTCCCGACGACGGCTACATCATCTTGTGTGCTTCAACGCAGCAACGATACCAACACTTCCGGCAAATCGGTAGTGCCAGGTATTGAGTATAGAGTAACAGTCTCTAACGTCAAGGGCAATTCCATAACTTGCCTATGTATAGTAGGACGCTTGACAAGTGCCAGGTGCTACACGCAGAAGCATAAGTCCGTTAGTCCGTTAGTCCGTTAGTCCGTTAGTCCATAAGTCCGTTGATCTCTCGGGGTCGGTAGAGCGCTCATTAATGCCAACAGGGAGCGCTCAATCTCAAGAGAAGAGAGTGGAAAGAGGCTACCTATGCTGGCAAAGATACTGACCTGCGCGGTACTAGGCCTGGACGGCGCGCTGGTCGAGGTGCAAGTAGACATTGGCCAGGGACTGCCGGCGTTTGCCATAGTGGGTCTACCGGATCCGGCGGTCAATGAGGCGAAGGAGCGGGTACGTGCCGCTATAAGGAACAGCGGAGGCACCTTTCCGCTGCGGCGTATCACAGTAAACCTGGCTCCGGCTGATCTGCGCAAAGCTGGGCCGGCGTATGACCTACCCATTGCCATCGGCATTCTTATTGCCTCTGAACAAGTTACACTGGCATGTGCCACTGGTGACGCTCCTTTGAGCGAGCGTTGCCTTGTTCTTGGTGAACTCGGTCTTGACGGCAGCCTGCGACATACTCGGGGCGTACTCTCGATGGTGACGCTGGCACGCAACCTCAGCATGTCACGTGTCTTTGTGCCGGCAGTAGATGCCCCGGAGGCTGCACTGTTAGGGGAGGGCGTAGCCGTCCACCCGGTCGTAAATCTCCTGCAGCTGATGGACCATCTTCGCGGCGATCACAGCATCCCGGCCTATGTCACATCAACCGGATATCACGGCAACCTGCTCACCACTGACCTGGAGTATCCAAAATATGCGAGCGACCTTGCTGATGTACGTGGCCAGGAGCACATCAAGCGCGCCCTGGAGGTCGCAGCGGCTGGTTGCCACAACGTTGTGCTTTGTGGTCCTCCAGGGTCGGGTAAGACCTTGCTGGCGCGTACTCTTCCTTCGATTCTCCCTCCACTGACTCTGGGTGAAGCACTGGAAGCTACCCGGATCTACAGTATCGCTGGACTGCTATCGGCCGGCGATCCGTTGGTGAGGCATCGCCCGTTCCGCTCGCCTCACCATACCATCAGCCACGCCGGGCTTGTCGGCGGCGGTCGATGGCCCCATCCAGGTGAGATAAGTCTGGCCCATCGCGGAGTGCTCTTCCTCGACGAATTGCCTGAATTTGGCCAGCGTACACTGGAGGTGCTGCGCCAGCCGCTCGAAGACCATGTGGTTACCATCAGCCGGGCACAGGGCACGATTACCTTTCCGGCGAACTTTATGCTGGTCGGCGCCATGAACCCTTGCCCCTGCGGTTTTTGGGGAGACTCTGTTCGCGAATGCCGTTGCTCGTCCGCGGCCGTTGGCCGCTACCAGAGGCGTCTCAGCGGCCCGCTATTGGACCGTATCGACATCCAGATTGACGTGCCGCGGGTGGAGTACCAAAAGCTTACGGGCCGGAGGCCAGGCGAGCGTTCCGAACTCGTGCGGGCACGGGTAATAGCGGCCCGGGAACGCCAGTTCCGGCGTTTTGCCGAG
>JBKQTH010000030.1:0-11049 GCA_052143275.1 Ktedonobacterales bacterium
CGAGATCAATGAGCCTGGGGATAATGATCCGGTGAACGTTGGCATGAAACGCCACCAGGTCGTGAAATGTGAGCGTGCCCTGATCAGCATGCTGTACGAGCAGAACGGTCTCCCATTCGTCCCAGTACGGTACGTCGGCCGTTCGTGTCCAAATCACCCAGAGTAGCCCAAGGATGAGCGCCAGCGGCACGAGCAGAACTAACAGGCGCATAGCGGACCAGAAGCGCCCGAGAGGCGTTCGCGGGCGTTCTTCCGCGCCAACATGTTCACGAAAGAAGGCGATAGGTCGGCGCGCGACAGTCGCCGTCGCCGCTAGCAGGCTCGCAACCTTTATCTGCCGCCAGCGGGAAATGGCGATATCTGGCGTTCGACTCCTAATCGCGCCAGATTTGATAGAGCTCGTCTGCTTCTTCACCGTGTCGTTTCCCTTTCCTGATGTATGCCATATCCTAACAGGCACGGATCCTCGATTGACCGGCATTACACAGTACAGGTCAGCCCGCAGTTATATCGTGCTGATGAAGCGCGGAGCGGCATGCCGATGTCACGCGACTTATCGTATCATAGCAGGCAACGGTGGGTTGGGCCCCGAGCGTGTGGGCTCTCACACTGATGCAAAACAAGAGTCACCCTGGACCCCTCATATCGTCCAAACGTGCACTTCGGGTTACTTAGATAGCACAACGCAAGTCTATTTAGTCGAACGAGCGAAGAATCTAATCTACCGTGCCCGGGAGATCACACATGAAGGTATCCACAGGTTCAGCACCTGCGGTTGAGGAACGACCTGCCGCGACGGCGGCCACCCGAAACAGCTGGCTTAACAAAAGCCTTAGTGGTGTGATGGACCCCTGGTTATGGGCCAATATTGTCGTCATATTCGTCATTGTGTTCATTTCGTATGCCCTCACGTTCCAACAGTTAGGTCGTGACGAAGGCGCGTTCGCAGTAATTGCCCACGGTATAGTTCAAGGCAAGCTTCCTTACCGTGACTACTTTGATCAGCAGGGTCCAGCCATCTATTACCTGTTAGCTGGCATCCTACTAATAGCCCACGGACTCAATCCCTTTCAGCAGGCTGATCTCATGCTGCTGTCAGCTGATATAGCCAATACGATAACTGCAATTGGGTTAGTTATCCTCGGTAAGAAGCTCTGGCGTATAGAGATTGGAGTGCTAGCCGCCGCCTTATGGCTCATCTCTCTTCCGTCCTACGGAGGGAACTGGTTTGTCACCGAGCCATATATGGTCACCTTTGCGGTGTTCAGCGCAGTAGTGGTTGCCCGTGAGGGTACTTCGGTGTCGCGAACACAGACTGCGAGTCCTATCCTCCAGGACCGTCTCCCACTTCTGTGGAGAGGTCTGATCGCAGGGATCCTTCTTGCCGTAAGTTCCATGTTCAAGCAGACTGCGATATTGGAGTTTCCTGGCATAATTATACTGCTATCCATGCATACGTCTGATGGGAACCGGCGTGTGGGTGCGTGGTTTGCCTGTGCTATGGGTTTTTGCGCCGCGTGGTTCCTCGTCTGCGTTACTTTCGCGGCCCAGGGAGCGTTGCAGCCTCTGATTAACGACGTAGTATGGGCAAATCTCTATCAATATCCCAGCGAGGGGCAAAGTACCCTGATCCTGGGCGCGATGAGATACGCCGATCGCCTGCCCCTGCTATGGATCTTTCCACTTCTGATGGTCGGTGCGCTATGTCTGTACGCGGTGCGGGATAAGCGCCTGCCTGATCCGGCCATCACCGCACTCTATGTGTTGGCAGCTGCGGGTGCGGAGCCCTTACTTTTTCATGACTATCCTCAATATTGGCTACAACTACTGCCGTGGGTCTGTATGCTTTGCTCTGTTGGTATCTTTTGGGTGATAGGGAAACTGAGAGAGCAGGGTCCGGTAACAACTACGAATACACATCGTGCGATCGCCGCAGGGGCGCTGCTTGGGCTGGTCATTGGACTATCTGCGACTCAGAACTTGATCATGACACGGATTCCCAATGCTCAGATAGGCCTCGCAGACCAAATGGCGGTTGTAAGTTGGATCAACCAAAATGTGCCTCGCGACAAGACTCTTCTCATAGGACCGGCGAATCCCGAGTATTACTTCCTGTCGGGCCGTATGCCGTCCACCAATTATGTATATCTACTGCCTGTTGACTCTTCTCTGTATCCGGAGGCTGAATCAGAGGTTCAATCTGGGGAATTTCACTATATTCTGTGGAACACTGGCTATGGCGGCACCGGCTCGCTGTACGCGATGATCTACAACGCCATATTGGCGCGTTACCGTCCGATCTCCTCCAATCCAGCCAGTGGTTTCGTACTGTACATCGTCAAATCGTGAGTGATTCATCGTGCCAGGCCACCGGAGACTAAGCCATGTGCTCGAGAACTCGGCTTCCTCGCCTCAGTCGTGACGCGAACGGCCCACCGTCTGCAGACGCCGAAAGAATGAGCGTGGAGCCCCGTCCCGCACTAAGCCGGCGGCAAGCGTTAGGTGTCGGTGCGCTGGCTGTCGGCGCGTTAGTCGGTGGGTGTGCCGCACCATGGGGGACAACTGCCAGCCCTACGACTGATACTCCATCGCAGGGGTGGCGTTGGACCTACTCCCCGGCTAACCCGGTACTTCGCGTCTCGCCCGGATGGGATGCGGAGGCGACGTACGATCCATGGGCGGTGCGGCGATCCGACGGCAGCCTCTGGCTGTATTATTCGACGCGCGGCAGACAGCCGCTGAGCATCGGACTGGCCATCGATGCCTCTGGCAGTGGAGATGCGCTGGTCAACTCACCCAATCCGGTATGCATGCCGCCAGTGGATTCGCCGTACGGCCTCTCACGTCCCTCGGTGGTGCAACAGCCAGACGGCACATGGCGGCTGTGGTACTCAACAACCAGCACTGTCCCCGGCTGGATCGGCACTGCCACCTCGCCGGATGGACGAGTTTGGACACTCTATGAAGGGCCAGTACTCGTACCGAACTATGCTTGGGAGAAGCAGGCGGTGCAGTGCCCGAATGTGTGGCACGATTCCCAGGCGGGCATCTACCACATGTGGTATTCCGGCGGCGATGCCTATGAGCCCGATGCGGTGGGCCACGCCACGTCGTCCGATGGTATTACCTGGATACGGGCCTCAGACCAACCGATCTTCACTCCAGGCAAGAGCGCCTGGGAGGACTACAAGATCGGGAGTTTCGCGGTACAGCGTCTGGGCGATTGGTACTATGCTTTCTACAATGCCTTCCAGGCGCGGCCATTCGTCTCTCGTGTCGGCGTCGCGCGCTCACGTGATGGGGTGACTGGTTGGACACGCAACCCCGCTAACCCGATCCTCGTGCGTGGGCGGTCCGGCTCGTGGGATGCTGGGATGATCTACAAGCCCTGTGCCCTGTGGAACGACACTCGCCAGCGCTGGGATGTCTGGTTCAATGCCGCCGACAAGCTGGGTGGCATTGAGCAGATTGGCCATGTCTGGAGCGCCGGCGTCTGGTGATTCTCTAGAACACTGGTCAAGCACTTAAGTCGCTGTCGCGGACGCCATAGGGAAGGGGGCGATACGCCTTACAGTTGCCGATGATCTGTCCTCAGTCTTGCTGCACTTGGCGCATTGGTGAGAAAAGTTTCCAGAAAAGTATAAAATTACTGCGCGCAACAAGGCATACAGCAGTGTAAGGGGAACTAGCCACTCTACAACACTCGGGAGCACGCTATTTGAGCCGAGAATCGATGTGCCAGCGACTGCGCGAGACAGAGCGTACCTTGAGGGTCGCATTGGCTTTGACATCCTGTAGAATAGCAAACTTGATCCTAAGTGCACTGCTGAGCAGTTCTACTGCTACCGCCAGTGGGTTGACTTTGCTATGGCCAGTCTGTCGCTTCTGAAACGGCACCTCGAACTCACCGATGCGAAACCCGTAGGCTATAACTTTAGCGACAAACTCCATATCGAATCCCCATTGGCCGGGGGTCAGATCCATAGACTCATAGACATATCTCCAGAAGACCTTGATGCCGGTCTGTACTTCGAAGTCGATGCCAAGGAAGAGTCTGAGTATAAAACCATTGAATATACTGCTGAGCTGGCTACGGAGGGAGTTGTTCTTGCTATAGCCCACCCGTTTTCCTACTACCACATCGTAGCGAGCAAGCTCTTTCACCATAGCAGGTAGCGCTTCGGGTGGCAGTTCGAGGTCACCGTCGATCATGGCCAGCACGGGGTAGTGTGCCTCGGCGAACCCTTGCATGAGCGAGAATGACTTTCCTAACTTTCCCTGTTTTATGAGCACCCGTGCGGGCAAGTGTTGCTCTTCAATCACGGCAGCGGCGACTTTCGCTGTACCGTCTTCGGAGCGATCATCAACAATGAGGACCTCGTAAGGCAGTCCGGCGCTGCTCATGGCCTGGTGCAGCCGCATTAGGAGCGGACGCATCGTTGAACCTTCGTTGCGTACAGGTACAATAATGCTAACTCCGCTCACTCGAGTCCGCCGTGACCGCGGCTCAGTTAGTAACTCGCTGCCCTCGGTTACCAGTGATGTAGCTGGAAATCCCTGGGTCACGGACTTGCCCTTGAACGTCCAGAAGCGGTGGACAAAGAAGTTGACGAAGAAGGTGAGCATAATTGCAATTGCCTGGGAGTAAACCGGCGAGAGGGACAGCGCCCCATGCATGAAAGTGGAGACGATGACGGTCAATAAATTGCCACCTATCGCTGCCACCTGGAAACGCCCCAGACGCACGTACCAGACCCGATTACTCTCTAAGTTGCGAAAAGTGATACGGTCGTTGAGAATGAAGTTGACGACCATGGAGAACTCTGTGGAGGTCAGGCTCACGAACCAGAACGGAAGCGTGGAGACGTGTGTGAGAGCAACTATGTAGAGGAGGTTGGATACGGCCGAGACAAAGCTCACCGACAGAAATTGTAGGGACCGCACAAACTCCTGCTTAATCTTGCTGCGGCTTTGCATCGCCCTCATCCTATTCAGCACATACCTTGTATCTATGCATCCGTTGATGCCTGCAAACTTGCACAGATATGGACGAACTGTCAACTAGCCGGTAACTAAATATTCATGCTGGCTTTCCGGCTCTCGCCTTTGGGCGTGTCGAAACGTTTGCCTAGGTAGTATTGTTAGATGCAGTAATGGCAATATCATCACGATCTTGATCCCGGCGTTTCCTAATACTTTGCTGCTACCAAGGGAGTTACTTCGTCTATGTTATTGTGCTTATCTTGCACCGCCGCGACACGCACAGGTGGTGCATTCTGTCAACGAGCTGGATACTCAACATAGGTCCAGCGATAGAACAGACGTCGGCTCCAGTCATAGCACGGAGAGCACGACTGCGTTTTCTGCTTTCGGACTAGATGCTAGCGAGCAGCGATAAAGCAGAATCTTTTCTCCCGTAGGGAATGGCGCCTAGAAGGACGGCACTCTGGCCAGGGTGGGAGTATGGGAGGCCGGCCATGTACTTGCAAATAGAGATCGTTCCCAGACAACTGGATCTATATCCACGATCCAACGGTCAAAGTCGGGCGTATGCAGAATTTCAAGAACTGGAGCCCGCACATGGTACCGGATCAGGCTACTACCTGCCTGGGCCTTGAATATTTCTGCATACAATGCCGGAGGCTCGACGTTAACCGTGACCTACTTCCCGAAACAAGGTCGGCTATTACGCCTACGCTGTAGAAAATGAAGAACATGGTGCGAGACTGGACATAGTGCACTTATGCGCTCCAATTATTTCCCTTCGCAAGCTCCCTGATTTGCCATGTTGGTAAGAGCGATCGGACGGTATTCATGAGAGCCGAGAGCTCGCTGAGGCCAGCTTGGAGGTGAGGAAGCGGAATAAGATGCAGAGAAGCGAAGCACCTGTAGGTAGATTGGAACGGGTGCTAGCAAGGTGTGGTCTCCTGATGTACACTGTGCTCGTCTCTGATCCGCGCTGATCGGTGGCAAGAGGTTGAGGCATAGGCCCCTCTCACTCTCAGTTCTCTTTCCCCGCGCCTGATGTCAGCGGTGCTGGTGGTGAGAACTCAGCCACAAATTGTCCGCGGCTCGATCACCACATCGGATAGACAGCAACTGTGTTCATTCAGCACGTGCAAAAGGACCGGCCAGTGTCCTTAGTTTCATTCCGCCGGTCGTGTAGGCCTTCGTGGTGTACACCAACGAAAGGGTCCCAGTTGGTGCTCTCAAAGCCTTCCCACAGGCTCTACGCCGTGCCTGAAGCCTCGCAGTTTAGCGTGGAGGCTCCCGGTTCCGAGACAGCGGGCAAGCGGGCAGCGTTCGGGTCGTCTCATGGGCAGTGAGCGGTCATGTCTTGCGCTTTCCGAGGTTAGTAAGGGGGAGAAGTGATGGGTGGCAGTACGCGAAACGCCGACCACATGGCTGTTATTGGCGGTGGAAACAGTGCCGAATTGGTGACTAGTAGGTCGACGGTCGCCTCGCGTCTACGCGGGCTCACCAGGCACCCAGAGTCACGCCGTGCCTTCTTTTTTCTCTTAGTCGGCGGCATCTGTGCGCTCTTCAACCTAGCCATCCTGAGTGCACTCACGCTGCTCGCGGGCTGGAGCTACCTCCCGGCTGTACTCGTCGCGACCGAGGCCGGCGTGCTCCTCAGCTTCATTCTCAACGATCGCATCACGTTCCGCGAGCTGGCTGAGCACGCGGGAGGCTGGCCGGAACGCTGCCTGCGCTATCACGGCGGGGCGGCTGCCGGACAAGTGCTGATCATCTTGATGGCCCTCCTCCTCATTCACGTCGCGGGTCTGAAGCCCATCCTGGCACAAGCGATCTCGATCGCCGTGGTGACCGTCTTCAATTTTGTCGTGCAACGCTTCCTCACGTACGCCACCCGGACGCGCCACCACCCGACGAGCGCAAGCGTCGCAGCGCGGCTGAGCGACCAGCACAACCTGCCGCCAGTGCCGTCCCTTGCGGTGTCAGGTGATTCTGTGCCCGCGAACTCCGCACCTCGTGTGGCCGAGCCAGTTTCGATGCTTGCCTGGGCTCGCATGCGCCCACCCGCCGACGACTAAATTGTCCCCTTGCATGCCATGTCAATCGCCGAGCGGAAGGCTCATACGCCATTTTGGTGATCCAGGATCAGGCTCCAGCTGAGGGTCTCTACTCCCTCTGCTAGCTGACCGTCGAGACTAGCAAGAGCAGGCGGAGCAGGTCGATATTACTTGGTCCTGTCTGCTCCTGATTTCCAGAAGTTGAATGTCTTTCAACAAAGTTTCACAGGTGCGGTATGATACCGGTCCAGAATTGCAGAGCGCCAAGTATGTTGATAATGATGCCCAGCAAACCCAACGCTGCGAACCTCCAGTCCACACGCACGTCGTTAAGCGCGAGCAGCAAGAACGCGAACGGATATCCGTCGAACAGGTAGCGGGCGCCGAATTGATACCAGCCAGACGCATCATAAAGTAGGGTAGCGATGACTATCAGACCGATTGTAATCCAGAGCGCCGCACGCGTCGCGCTGAAGCTCCGGTTGCGCCAGAACAGAAACAGAAACAGCGGCGTCGTGACGAAAAGGCCCACTGCGATGCCGTTGTTTAGCATGTTAAAGGCGGGATGGCGGTCGAACGGGCCGGTGAATGTCACCTGCGGGAAAGTAAAGAAGTTGGCCACAATGTTCGCCGGCACGTACCTGATATTCAACAGGCCCTTCGTCACTTCCGGATATCTCTGCTGGTTTAGTATGTCGTAGCCCGAGTCCAGTGGCGAGCCGAAGACGATCGCATTGTGCAGCATGAATAGAAGCAGCACCCCAGCCGTCACGGCAATTGGTGGCAGCAGTCGCCGCCATGGCACCGCTGCCCAATCTGGCGCTCGTGCCCGCAGAGACGCGACAAATTGCTCGATTCGCGGTTTGGTGCCGGCGTCCTGCCAGGCCAGGTAGTACAGAAACAGGTAGCCAATTAGCACCGTCGCCCGGCAAAAAAAGGCGCAGCCCAGCAGCACAGCCGCCAGCGTGTAGTGGCGACGGAAAGCTGCGAGCAGAGCAAGCAGCGTAAAGGTCATGCAGAGGATCTGCGCGGTAAACCACATCCGTCCGCCCAGTGACAGCCATAGGCTGATGGAACCAAACCAGAGCAACAGGCTGATACAGACGTTCTCTAGCCAGACGCGCCGGGTGAAGCCATTGGCGCGAACCTGCTCCAGCAACAGATACAGCACGCTCAGGTTAAGGGCGGAGCACACTGCGGTGAACAGGATATCGCTCGTGTTCAAGCCGAAGATGGCGACAAACGGCATCAGTACAATCGCTGGCATGGGAGGATACACAATGTAGTGCTTGCCGTGTATTACGACGATGTCTACCATATATGCGGGTATATTGAGGTTCCACCGGCCATGCAGCAAGCTTTCGGCCTGGTAGGTAAAGTAACTGTAGGGGGAGGCGCCAAAGGGGTTGATATGGAACTTTGTCTCGAACATCCAGATTGAGAGCAAGGCTATCGCAAATAGGCTCCCCGCAACCAAGACGTTGAGCCGACTAAAAACTGGCGTGACGACGGACAATGGCTCGCGTTCTCCCACAGTGCCGTGGTCCAAAGCTGGCGCTGGCATGCCCATTTCCGCTTGTTACCTCTCTCTACATGCCGGTGGCGCAACCGTACGGCGAGCCGCACCAACGTGACGCTCGACAACGACCTCCGGCTTAGAATGATGACCTCCCTGCAACAGATAGGCCATCGCAGGTTATTGTGAACTCACTCTTGCGTTATAACGCATGACTGAGACGTACACTCTCAGCCACTGTCCATTGCTGGTGAACCCGGGTATGCTCGCTACTCTATCGTCCGAAGCTGACACAATCAGGTAAGCGGCACGCCGGGAGAACGGTCGATCGTACATTTAACGTGTGAGTACTCCGCGTGTTGGTACTATTGTATGGCGACGCGGTGCGGGAGGGGTC
This sequence comes from Ktedonobacterales bacterium, assembly GCA_052143275.1. Classification (GTDB taxonomy): domain Bacteria; phylum Chloroflexota; class Ktedonobacteria; order Ktedonobacterales; family JADMIN01; genus JAJPKE01. Next base: position 8,948 of record JBKQTH010000030.1, read on the forward strand.
AGGTGAAACGGTACACTTCGATCATCGTCACGATGCCGGCCTACCACGCCGAGCAGACCCTGGAAAAGACTTACCGGGAGATTCCTGAAGGGCTAGCGGACATGGTACTCGTGGTAGACGACGCCAGCCAAGATCGTACCGTTGAGGTTGCTCAAAATCTGGGATTAACCGTCTTCGTCCATCCCGCGAACCTCGGGTACGGCGGCAATCAGAAGACGTGCTACGACGAAGCCCTCCGTGCGGGCGCCTCGGTCATCGTACTGCTGCATCCTGATTATCAATACGACCCCAAGACGCTCACGGCGCTGGTTGAGCCGCTGTTGGCCGGCCGGGCCGATTTCACGTTTGGCTCGCGCTTTGCTGGTGGCGCAGATCCGCGCCGCGGCGGTATGCCGCTCTACCGCTATCTAGGCAACCGCCTGACGACGGCCATCGAGAATCGTGTGCTGGGGACGCACTTCGCTGAGTTACATAGTGGCCTGAAGGCATATACACGTGAGTTCCTCGAGGCCATCGACTATCATGCTTACTCGGACGACTTCGTTTTTGATAGTCAGATGGTTATTGAGGCAGTCATGCGTGGCTCGCGAATCGAGGAAGTTCCGATCCCGACACGCTACACTGCCGAGTCATCCTCCATCAGCGTTGGCCGCTCTTTGCGCTACATATGGTTAACCATATTGGAGTTGCGGCAGGCCCGGCGGCGACTGAGACGTGGTCACTCCAACCTCAAGAAAAAGCCAATTCCCTCATAAGCACTGATTTCTTGTCGTCCCGGTCTACTGTGAAGTTCTTAGACTTTGTGAATGGTCTGTCACTTCATAGTAGACCGGGACGACCGCCTCTTTCCACCGCCCCAGGTGGGGCTCTGCCTTAGCTAACTGTGATGGTCACAGTCGCCGGCAGGCTGTTGTTTTGCCCATCATTGACTACTAGCTGGAAGGTCAGGGTAGCCGCGGTGGCGGGAGCGGTAAAGGTTGGCTGCTCTGCGGTCGCGCTCGAGAGCGTAACGGTCGGACCGCTAGTCTGTGTCCACAGATAAGTTAACGGATTACCATTTGAGTCGGTGCTGCCCGACCCATCAAGGGTAACGGTAGTCGACACTCCCGCCGACTGGGCAGGCCCAGCATTTGCAACTGGGAGTGCCGTCACCGTGATGGCCACAGTCGCAGGCTGGCTGCTGTTTTGCTCGTCAGCGACTACCAGCTGGAAAACCAACGTTGCCGCGGTAGTGGGAGCGGCAAAGGTCGGTTGCTCTGCCGTCGCGCTGGAGAGCGTAACCGGTGTGCCGCTCGTCTGCGTCCACTGGTAGGTCAGCGGCTTACCCTCCAGGTCGGAGCTGCCTGATCCATCCAGCGTAACCGTTGATCCACCTACCACGGTCTGATTAGGCCCGGCATTGGCCACTGGCGGAGTTCCCCCTCCACCGATTCCAGGACCAAACACCTGAATCTCGGCTAGGCCGATATTTTGGGTGGTGCTGCTCACCGAGGTAATATTGAGTTGTAAGCTCGTGATAGTCCTGGGCGGGAAGAGCATAGGCACTGGTGTCCCGTCATTGATGAGCGGCTGTATCGGTAAGACGCTGCCGTCGCTAAACTGGATATTGCCGCCGGTGATCTGATCGTTGAGATTGGGCCGGTCGTAGAGGATGATCCGGTTCACCGTCTGAGGGCTAGCCCAGGTGAGCGTCAGCCAGCTGCCGGCTTTACCGCCCACGGTTGCCCATTCCCGGGTATAATCAACGGGATACCCCCTTACAATTCCGTCAATCGCCTTACTAGCCGTCTGATGGGTGCTGGTGTTCTGCGAGGACGCAGTCGCCGTAGAGAGCAGCGCGAGATCACCACTGGTGGTGGCACTGCCGAAGACCTGGATCTCGGACAGGCCAATATTTTGGGTGGTGCTGCTCACCGCGGTAATATTGAGCTGCAAGCTCGAGATAGTCTTAGCAGGGAAGGCGAAAGGTGTGGGCGACCCATCATTGTTGAGCGGGCCAATCACGATGCTGCTGCCGTCACTAAACTGGATATTGCCGGCGGTGATCTGGTCGTTGAGATTGGGCCGGTCATAGAGGACGATCATGTTAACTGTCTGAGGAC
>JBKQTH010000031.1:0-18988 GCA_052143275.1 Ktedonobacterales bacterium
CCACTTTCACCAATCTATGTGGACCTGCGCGTGCTCCAGTCCTACCCGGATGCAATGGATGTCGCCGTAGCTGCGCTTGTTGAATTAATTGACACGCGGGCGCTGGGCGCTAGACGCTATGCCGGCATCCCTATGGCGGCAACGCCGCTGGTAGCTGTGCTCTCGCACCAGACGCGAGTGCCTATGATTACACCACGGGAGACCAAGACTCACGGCTTAGCTGCATCTGTCAACGGCTTTTTCGTGGCTGGCGAGACCGTCCTGGTGATCGACGACGTGGTAAGTCAGGCAGATAGCAAGCTGGAGGCGATCCATGTGCTGGAAGCGAATGGTCTGGCAGTGCGTGACGTGGTGGTGCTGCTAGATCGTGAGCAGGGCGGTCGTACCCAGCTTGCCGCTGCCGGCTATCAGCTCCATGCGGTTCTGCGACTCCGCCAACTACTCAGCTACTGGCACGCCGCCGGTGCCATAGATGAGACCACCCACCGGCAAGTCCTGGCTTACCTCGGCAAGTGAATGGATCTCTTCATGCTCTACCGCCGGTTCGCTCGACCAGTGCTGTTTGGTACTGGTGGCGGTGATCCCGAAACAGTTCATGAGAGTATTTTGGGAATACTGTCGGAAGTCTCGCGGTCGCGGTACCTGACCGGTGCGCTGGAGCGGCTCTCCGCCGCCGTGGGTGGTTATCTACCCCGAGAAGCGGCGCGCCAGGTATTTGGCCTCCAGTTCCCAAGTCCGGTGGGACTGGCCGCGGGCTTCGACAAGAATGCTTCTGCGGTGCCCGCACTGGCGGCGCTGGGCTTTGGATTTGTTGAAATCGGAACCGTCACCCCAAATGCCCAGCCGGGTAATCCTCGCCCACGCCTTTTTCGCCTTCCGCATGATGAGGCTCTCATCAATCGCATGGGTTTCAACAATGAGGGTGCCGAGGCCGTAGCCGCCCGTCTCGCGCACATGAACCACGTCCCGGTGCCGATCGGCGTGAGCCTGGGTAAGTCAAGAGCAACACCGCCCGAGGAGGCGGCACGAGATTACCGGGCGGCACTGGATGCGCTGTACCCCTGGGGGGACTATTTCGCAGTTAATGTCAGCTCACCTAATACGCCGGGATTGCGGGTGCTGCAAAGGCCAGACCAACTGGACGCGCTGCTGGCAGAGGTGACGGAGCAGCTGGCTACTCTGGCGCAGCTGGAGTCACCGCCGCGTATCAGTCCCAAACCATTGCTGGTGAAGATAGCTCCAGACCTACAGGAGAGAGAGCTGGAAGAGGTGGCGGAGGTATGTCTCTTACGCGGGGTCAGTGGTCTCATTGCCGCCAACACGACGATTTCGCGCGACCGGCTGAGTCCTGCCTCAAGAGCTATAAGCAACCAGGCGGGTGGGCTCAGTGGCCGGCCGCTGCTGCAGCGAGCGCTGTCAGTGGTGAGCTTTCTGCATGGGCGCTACGGTGACCGCCTGCCAATCATAGGGTGTGGAGGTATATCCAGCGCTAGTGATGCGTCGCGCATGCTTGACGCTGGTGCAGTGCTTCTTCAGCTCTACACCAGCTTTATTTACGAAGGCCCCTTGATAGCTCGTCGCATTGCGCGGCGGCTAGCGCGGATAGAGAGGAAAGGATGAAAAGCGGTGGAACCCGCACCAACTCGTAGGTACGAGCCGGCGGATAGGCCGGTGGGTATGCCCGAATATGCGCTCTTTGTCGCGCTCGATGCGGCTGCCTTTGCAGCCTTTATCTGGTCCACGCGGCTAGTCATAAGCGTCGCGTTTGTAATCGCGGCACTTACGCTGCTGGTCTCACTGGCGAGATTGTTGTGGCCGACACCACGCTACTCGCTCACCCGGTCTGCTTTCCTGGTCATCGCGCTGCTGGTCCTGGTGATGCTGGTAAGCTTGGGCGGAGCTACGCACTAGGAGGCTGAGTTACGCTTCTTCCACTACAAGGGCGCGCTCCATACGCTCCGGTACCGTCATGCCAAGCAGGGAGAGTGTCCGCGCGAGCCCGAGTTGCGCGGCCTGCAAGAGGCGTAGACGGGCGTCGCGTACCTCCTTCGTAACGTTGCTCCCTTGTTTTAGTATGGGGCAATGGTCATAGAAGACATGGAACGCGTCGGCCAGATCCATGCCGTATCGAGTCATATGGTGAGGCTCCAGGGTTAGAGCCGCACGTTCCACAACCTCTTCCAGACGCAGCAGCTGGCGTATGAGTGCCAGCTCATAATCAAGCTCTTCCGGCGGATCACTCCGCAAGACTGATAGATCCGCTTCGGCGTATTCACTGACGGTGATGCCCAGTTCGTTTGCCTTGCGGAACACTCCGGCAGTTCGCGCATGGGCATACTGCACTGAGAGGCCGGGATTCTCATCGGTCTGCTTGCGCGCCAGATCGAGATCAAAGTCAAGCGGGGTGTCGGCGGAGCGCATCAAATAGAAGAAGCGAGTAACATCCGAGCCAACCTCCTCCTCTACGTCGTCCAGCGCAATGACATTGCCAAGCCGCTTGCCCATGCGTAGACCCTTGACGGTGACGACCTGGTAGAGAAGCACGTGTAGATCATCGGCTTTATGCCCAAGCATCTGGGCTACCGCCTTCAACCGCGTGATGTAGCCATGGTGGTCCGGACCAAGAACTATGATGAGTCGGTCGAAGTGGCGATTGAATTTGTTCCGCATGTAAGCTACATCGGCGGCAAAATAGGTTGGCTCTCCGTTGGAGCGTAGGATGACCCGATCCTTGTCATCACCGAACTCAGTGGTCTTGACCCACAGTGCGCCATCTCGCTCCTCGGTGTAACCGGCGCTTCTCAAATAGTCGATACTCTTGGCTAACTCACCCCTGTCGTCGAGTGAAGCCTGGTTGAAATACACGTCAAAATTGATGTTGAGCCTGGTCATGGTCTGCTGGATATCACCCATGATAATTTGGGCTGAATCCTTACCTACCGCCGCTATGCGCTCCGCCTCTGGAAGATCCAGCAGTGAGCGACCGTGCTGCTGCAGGAGGCGTTCGGCGACTGATTCATAGTAAGGGCCGAAGTAGCCCTTCTCGGGCCGCTGCGCCAGGGCATCGCCCAGGGCAAGCTGCAGATAGTATTCAACCGACCGCCCCAACTCCTCTATCTGACCGCCGGAGTCATTGAAGTAATATTCCTTGGTGACCCGAAACCCGGCGGCGCGCATCAGGCTGCCCAGGGTGTCGCCAATAAAAGCGCCGCGTCCATTGCCTACGCTTACCGGTCCAGTGGGGTTAGCGCTGACGAATTCGAGATTGATGTGCATCCCTCTACCCACTGAAACCGTACCGAAGCGGTCGCCAAGGGAGAGAACGCTGGCAGGTTGCCTGATGAGCCAGGCCGGACTCAGGCGAAGGTTGATAAAGCCGGGACCGGCCACTTCGACCGCGTCGACCAGGTCATAAGCCGGCACCACCTCCGAGGTCTCGCGAATCTGGTCGGCAATGCGCTCGGCGATGACCCGTGGATTGGCTTTGACTCCGGACGACCTGGCCGCCGCCGCCAACTTCATGGCGATGCTGGTGGCATAGTCACCATGTTCAGCTATCTGTGGGCGCATTACGTCAATCGGCGGCAAGGGTACATCAGGCAGTTCGCCAGATTCGGCGAGCCGGGCAACGGCTTGCCGAATAATCTGGTCGATAGTGTCTCGAATCATTCCTCATAGCTCCTTCGGGCCGGCTGCTAGGCTAGCGAGCGGCATACCAGTTAACCTGAGCGGCTGCGATTGATCTGCCGTTGTTTTGCATCTGCCTGCATGCTTAGTATGTATTCGATACCCGGGAGCTCATCAAACGCGGCATCTGTCGCCACCACAACTTGCCGGCCGGTGCGGGCATCGACAAAAGCCAGAGATGCCGGGGTGGCCCGCTGCCGGCGATAGGTAGCCGATCTGAAGGGCCCGGGCAAAATGGGGCTAACTCCTTTACTGAGGCCGTCAAAAGGAGTCTCGGCGGTTTCAACGGGTACTCTGACGCCTTTGAGAGTTATCGATTCTACCTGCTCGAGCGGCACATGAGTTATCTTGCCTCCAGGTATTGATTTGACATAATCGTCAGGGGTGACCACCAACCAGTAGTCATTAGCGCGCAGCAGACGCCAACAGTCGAAAACGGCAATGCCAAGCGAACCAAAAGCCAGAGACGCAAGCGCCAGCAGAATGATTCCAGTGAGAACAAAGGCAAAGCCGCGCAGGGTAAAGACTCCCGGTACCGTAGAAAGGGCGGCTGGTATCAGGAAAAGGAAACCCACTATGCTAACCGCCAGCCACCGTAGGATGGAATTGCGTAAATAGTCGCGCCGCAAGGTCCAGACCGTCCACGTACTTGGAGCGTCACCCGAGCGAACGGTAGCGAGAATGGTTTGTGCATCCATAACGTCGTGCACCCTTTGATAATGACTGAGGACTGCTTCTGCTCCACTTTGCCAGCAAGGCCAGATCGCCTTACCGCGTGCTGCATTATAGCACAGCGCTATCGCCGGTTTCTCCGGCTCTCGTGCCCCCACGACGGCAAGCCATTTGACAGCCTGGTGTGCCGCCGTGTAACGTGCATTTGTGTCTTATAAAGAAACGACGGAGTTCGATTCGATAAATTTACCGATAGAGTCTGCCTATTACTTAGGTGGGACGAGCGGAGACTTCCGCCTCCACAGGAGAGCAGCCGATATGTCCATTCTGCTGGCACGTACCAGGCTTCGCGGCATCTACGCTATCAGTGCCGGTGCCATCATCATCGTGGTTATCCCTTTTTTCCAGGGAAGTATTCTGGCCGGTACTGGATACCTCACGGCGGTAACTCAGATCTCCAACCAGCATGACTTTGGCCCCTACCTGGCCTGGGTGGCGCAGAACCAGGAGACCGATATTATCTTCCACGCCGTTCAATTCGTGGCATTCCTCTTGATCTTCACGCTGCCGCCGGTTCTCGCGGACGTTCTTTGGCCGGCGCCTTCACGAGGCAGCTGGCTCGCTCGAATTACCGGCCAGGGCGGTTTTGGCTGTTATGCTCTCGCAGTTCTGCTCGGGTTGCCGGTAAGCGCTAACTATGGCGGCTTGTATGCCAATGCCTCCACCAGCCTCGACCGGGCCGGCGTGGCCGCCAACTTTGGCAGTCTGTTTGCTCTCCAGAACATACTCTCGCATATTATCGGTGGTATCCTGGTGGCAATTGGATTGATGATCATCGGCGCTCAAATGATGCGCAGCAGCCAGAAGGCGTTACCTGGCTGGCTGGGTTACTTCGCGGTGCTGGTTGCGGCGTTCCTGGTGATAACCGCTCTGCAGTTTGCCGCTGCGCCGGCATCCGCCGAGACCTCGCTGTCGTCCCTCAGCTTCTTCGCACTGGCGCTCTGGCTCATCGCCGTGGGGATCTACCTGGCCCGGCTCTCCGCTCTGCCGGGTGTGGTGGGAGCGGCGTACAGCGAAGATGCCGCTAGCTCGGCCACTCCCGATACTGACGTTGGGACTATCGACTCGCCCCCCCAACCAGGCGACCAATCAAAGCTAGAAGAAACGAGCCGATAAGCCAGCCATTCTAGCCAACATCAAGAGGTACTTCTCGTTAAATGAGCTAGCTGCCGCTTCGTGCCCGCTGGTAGCGCGAGCCGACTATGTCCCAGTTGACGACGTTCCACCACGCGTTAAGGTAGTCGGCTCGGCGATTCTGGTACTTGAGATAATACGCGTGCTCCCAGACATCGTTGCCCATAACTGGATAGTTCCCATCCATCACCGGACTGTCCTGGTTGGCACTGGAGACTACCTGCAGCTTGCCGTCTGTTCCCAGGATGAGCCACGCCCATCCGGAGCCGAAGCGCTTAACGCCGGCATCGCCCAGGGCTGCCTTGAACTGGTCGAAGGACCCAAACGTCTGGTCAATGGCGGTGGCCAGCTCTCCAGTGGGCTGGCTGCTTCCTCCCGGAGTCATAATCTCCCAGAACATCGTGTGGTTAGAATGACCGCCGGCATTATTGCGCACTGCCGTGCGAATGCTCTCAGGTACGTTGTTGATCTGCCGCAGAATATCCTCGACGGCCATACTCTCGAACTGTGTCTGGCCTGCTAGTGCAGTGTTGAGGTTCGCGACATACGCGGCATGATGTTTGTCATGGTGAATCTGCATCGTCAGCGCATCGATATGCGGCTCAAGGGCGGCATAATCATACGGTAAAGGCGGAAGTTCGAACGCCATTGGGATTTCCTCCATACCTCTCATGCTACTCATGGTACTCGCGCGTACCCAGTACGCGGGTAAACTGTCCATTACCTTGGTGAGCCAATAGGTGAGCAAAGCGCTCACCTACCACAATAGTCCAACAGTAGCGGCTCCTGTCAAGACATGTACGCGAATGTTACCGATTTGCCCTCTGGGAACTGGCCGAAGGACCAGGTTTGGTATGCCCAGTCTCAACAGAGCCAATCAGTGTCCTGCTTTTTGCGCACGCGCTTCGCGGGGACAGGCGGTGAGCTATTGAGGTAGTTCGAAGGCTGAGGTGTGCGGGCCTTGGGGGGAGTTGGTCCACCCTCCTGCGGCTCCGCCTCTTTGGTCGTCCCGGTGTCAGCGGCCCAAGTTGCCAGAGCATCTCGCATAGCTTGGGTAAGCTGGCTATCGGCTGGACGAGCACTGGAAGGCTGGCGAGGTGAAGCTGCCGGGGGAGTAGCAGGTTCGATCGGCTGAAATCGCTCAGGCTTGGCGGGCAACTGGGTGGGACTTGCCAGCGTCGTTCCCGATCCGGCCGGCACCGGATGAGCACCGGTCAGACCGGCGCTGGGCGGCATGCCAGCCGAAGCCGAGACTCCAAACAGTCCACTGATTGACGCACGATTGTCTTGCAACGAAGCCTGTGCGGCGAGCCGGGCGCGGTTCACGACCTGTATCGACCGCAAGCTCTTGCTCCAGGCGCCGAGCTGGGCAATAGCGGCCGACAGGGTTATACCGGCCGCCATGGCCAGCGCAACCGCCAGCAGATCTACTCCTACCCAACCGGCACCCGACAGCTTATCTATCAGTGGGCCAAAATCGAGCTGAAGCAGATGCGATCTCTCCGCCAGTGAATTTACTGAGTGCGGTCCCTGGGTAAGTAAGGCTAGCAATGCGCCAACACCCGCCATGCCGCAAGCGATTGCCCCAGTTCGTAGCCCCGCAGCAAGCTGGCGGCCAAACCACGGGCGCTCAAGCCACTTGGCGGCACCGAGACCAGCAAACACGCCGGCAACTATGATACCGGGAGCAACGGCCAGCGCAAAGGCGGACTGTAGGGCAAAGAGGGTAACAAACGCCACACCGCCAAGCGTGATGCCGACGCGTAGAATTGTTCTCATGCTGAGCTGCCCCCCGAGACGTTCTGAGCCGGCGCGCAAGCGCGTAATTACCTGCCAATAATGAAACGGATTACAGGTGCTTGGCGATAATCAAGCGCTGCACCTCACTGGTGCCTTCGCCAATTTCGTGCGCCTTGACGTTCCGCCAATATCGCGACACCGGATACTCGTCCATAAAGCCGTAACCACCATGAATTTGTACTGCCTGGTCTGCTGCTCGCTTTGCCGCCTCGGAGGCGAAGAGCTTGGCCATCGAAGCCTCCTTGGTGACTGGCTCACCTTGCATGTGCTGCCATGCAGCTTTGTAGTACATAAGACGAGCAAGCTCAATCTCCATAGCCATATCGGCCAATTTGAATTGGATTCCCTGAAAGGTGGAGATCGGCCGGCCGAACTGCTGCCGCTCGCGTGCATACTTGAGGGATTCATCGTAACACGCCTGTGCCAGCCCAACTGTCATTGCGGCAATGGCAATGCGCCCTAGACTGAGAATATGCATGAATTGCGCGAAACCGCCCCCGCGATCGCCTAGCACATTCTCATCAGGAACCTGACAATCCTCGAAGGAGAGCGGGCGAGTATCCGAGGCTCGCCAACCCATTTTATGATAAGGGTTGCCGATAATATAGCCTGGCGTGCCCTTGGGCACGATGATATTGGTAATTTGCTTGCGACCGCGCTCATCAATTCCAGTGACTGCGGTGATAGTGACTCCACCGGACATCTGAGTACCGGCATTGGTAATAAAGTTCTTGGAGCCATTGATATGCCAGCCGCCATCTCGCAGCTCGGCATGCGTCTGTGTACCTCCAGAGTCGGAGCCCGCTCCTGGTTCAGTCAAACCAAATGACCAGAGCTTCTCGCCACGTGCCAGCGGAGCAAGATACTGCTCTTTTTGTAGAGCGGTGCCGAAGAGGTGGAACGGGGTGGCCCCGAGAGAGGTATGAGCCTCCATGGTGATGGCCACTGATCCATCACCACGACCAATCTCTTCCAGGGCAAGACAGTAGGAGAGGTAATCGGCACCCGCCCCACCATACTCTTCGGGGAAAGGCAGTCCCAGGAGTCCCAGGTCGGCCATTTTCTTTATGATGCTGTATGGGAAGGCCGCACTGCGGTCCATTTCTTCGGCCTGTGGCTTTATCTCGTCCTCGGCGAATTCGCGGCATAGGTCTCGTATCATTTGTTGCTCGGCGTTGAGCGAAAAGTCCATCGATAGCTCCTTACCGGAATGAGCGCGCTAGCCAGTAGCCAATTATACCACTTGTTTTCCGGCTACATGATGAGAAAGAGTAGCTCAGTCACCTGCTAGGGTTTTCACCCCTCGTTTAGGCCTACTGGGCTATGCTCGCACCAACTGGTGCTATACTGGCTAGCATACTCAAATAGCGCCAGCAGAAAGAGAAGACATGCAAATTGCCGGTGAGCCGCAGAGCACACTCCTTCGGCGAGAGAGCACCCCTTCAGGATGCATTCTGGTTGTAGATAGTGATGGCGGAGTCGCCGAGACTATTGCTGCCGTACTGCGCCACGATGGCTATTCGGTGGCTATTGCCACATCTTATCCTGACGCGGTGTCCATGCTTCAGAGTGGAACATTTGACCTGCTTCTGGCTGACCTGCGTGGTGAGGAGACCAGCGAGCGCCTGCTGAAGCCGGCGCGTGCGCTTTCACCTGAGCTGGTAGTTATTGTGCTTGCGCGCTTTACCTCCTTTGAAACGGCGCTCAACGCCTTACAGGCCGGTGCCTATGACTACCTCGTGAAGCCTGTCGACGTCGATGAATTGCGGGTTCGTATTCGACGGGGTCTTGAGCATCGCCAGTTAGCAAACGAACTGACGCTACGGGTTGTCGAACTCGAAGAGGCGCATGCGCGGGTGCACAGCTTCAATGCCCAGCTGCGACAGCAGGTGGATGAAGCGACCGCCGAGCTGCGCCTCAAGCTTCAGGAGTTGGACGAGTCCAACCGGCAATTGCGGCAGACCCAAGAAGAGCATGATCGCTTTGTAGCGATGGTGGCTCACGAGATGCGAGGCCCTCTCAATCCCATAATCAACTATGCGCAGCTGGCCAAGCGCCAGGGTCTCTCCCCGGCCACGCTCGAACACTACGCCGATATCATAATAGAGCAGGCGTACCGTCTCAACCGCCTGGTGGATGATCTGCAAACGGCAACGCGTCTGAGCACAGGCCATTTTACCCTGCGTCGCGAGCGCTGCGACGTGGCCGATGCGGTAGCGGAGCTGGTAGACAATTTTGTCGCTTCAGTCCATGAGCGCCATTTTACCTTTGAGCGGCCCCTTGAACCTATTCTGGCTGAGGTTGACCGGGATCGTATAGTTCAGGCGGTGCGTAACCTGCTGGATAACGCTGTGAAGTACTCCGCTGAAGGTGGCGACGTTGAGATACGCGTTTGGCGGAATGATTCTACGGTCTACATCAGCGTGCGTGATCATGGAGCAGGAATACCTCCAGCGGAGATACCGCGGATCTTCGAGGCATTTACCCGGCTACACCGGGAATCTGAAGTTGCCGGCAGCGGGCTCGGTCTCTACATCACGCGGGGAATCGTGACCGCCCATGGTGGACAGCTCACGGTGAGCAATGGATCCGGAAGTGAGCGTATGCAAGGTGCCATCTTTACCATTGAGATTCCGGCGGAGATTCCCGCCGCGGACTCAGCCATACCTACCAGCTGACATTCCCCAAGAGAACCTTTTCGTCTTTGCGGTCGAGCAATTCCCTGCGATATACTATAGGCCGTGCCTTTGACCACAATAGAGGCACAAAATATGCTGCGTGGCCGCCGGTGAATGCACCGGCTCAGGTGGCTTCTCGCAGATGACGTTGAGCAAGCCAACGAGCGAAGGTCGCTGGTGTCCAAGATACCCGCAGAGGTACATCGAGAGAGGATATTGCATGGCACATTCATCGAGGAAATCGAGCCGGGACGGTATATTTGAGCGCCGAATACTGGTGGGAGACGATGATGGAGGTGTACGTGATGTCCTTGCTCAATTGTTGACCGGTGAAGGCTATCAGGTCGTGACGGCAGCAACAGGCCAGGAATCGCTCAATTTACTGATCCGTGACGAATCCGAGCGTCCAGATCTGGCCTTACTGGACATCAAGATGCCTGGAATGGACGGCATCACCATCCTGCAGCGAATGCTGGATCAGGGGGTTGATGTGCCAGTTATCCTGATGACCGGCTATACCACCGCCTCGGTTGCCATCAAGGCCATGCAGATGGGGGCGGCGGACTATCTGACCAAGCCGTTTACCGACCTGGATGAAGTGATTATCGATGTCGAGAAGGTGCTGCGCTACGAAGAATTGAAGCGCGGGCAGGGCGCACCCTTGGTTCCGGCCCTCAAGATCGATGCGTCTGAGCGGATCGTCGGCACCAGTCCGGACATGGTCCAAATCTTTAAGACCATCGGGAGGGTGGCTCGCACGCCGGCAACTGTACTGGTCACGGGTGAGACTGGAACCGGCAAGGAGCTTATGGCCGAAGCCATTCACAACGCTTCGGAGCGCCGGAGTGGGCCGCTCGTAAAGGTCAATTGCGCGGCTTTACCGGAAACCCTCCTGGAAAGCGAGCTCTTCGGACATGAGAAGGGCTCGTTTACCGGCGCTATCACCCAGCACAAGGGGCGCTTCGAGGCAGCCAACAAGGGTACCATATTCTTGGATGAGGTGGGCGAGATGACGTTCGGTACCCAGAAGAAGCTGCTCAGGGTGCTTCAGGAACGGGAGTTCGAGCGGGTAGGCGGCAACATTCCGGTCAAGGTCGATGTGCGAGTAATTGCTGCGACCAACCGCACCTTGCGCGACGAGGTGGCCACTGGGAGGTTCCGCGAAGACCTCTTCTACCGGCTGAATGTGATTGCCATCCACATGCCGCCGCTACGGGAGCGAATCGAGGATGTACCGGCACTGGTCAATTATTTTCTGGACAAACATCGCTACAGTTCAGCTTCCACTCCTACCCGCATTACTGAAGCAGCCATGAATATCCTGATGGAGTACGACTGGCCCGGTAACGTTCGGGAGCTGGAGAACATTATTCAGCGTGCGATGGTGCTCAGTCGCGGCAATATCATTTCGCGGGATCATATCGTCTTCCAGAACGAGCTCAACCGTTTTGTGCTTGACGTCGATCAAAGGGTGCGCGCCAGCACTCCACTCGATGAGATTCTGCGCGAGGTCAAGCGCGAGACCATCCTTTCGGCGCTTCGGCTCACTGAAGGGGATTCGGTGCGTGCCGCTATGCAAATTGGTCTATCCGAAGAGCAATTCCGGGCACTACAGATTGAACTCCGGCTGGCACCTGATCTTGAGCCAGCCGGCCAGGAGGTGTTGTCGAGGCTGGCTCGAGGCTCCTAGTTCGGTTCTCCTTCGAGGAGGAGCCGGCCAAGTAGCGCCACCTCCAGTATATATTCATCGCCGGCGAATTCCATATCGATCAGCCCTTCCTCGGCCATGGCGCGGAAATCGTCGGTGACCAGGCAATATCGGCGCAGCATACGCGAGACATCACTCTCCGGCAGTGATCCCCACTGCCGGAGCTTGTGGAGCACCGCCAGCTTTACCTCAGTGTCGTCATCTATAGCCCTCATGACGCTCTTCTTCTTTCCACTATTACTCCCGCCGCCAGGATATCGCCAGGGCTATTGCCAGGGCTATTGCCATGAAGCGCTCTGCGCGCCTTTGACCAGAACATAGCTGTTGGTCCCATCAAAGGCGACTAGATTGGTCTGGACCCGCAACACGCCGTTCGAGTCTCTCGACGAAGAAACGATCTGCGTTGCTATCGCCAACTGGCCATTCTGCGTCATAGCTGCTGGACTCGTCCAGCCCACTGAGGCAAGCTTGCTGGCGCTGCCTCCCACTTGTGTACCCTGCATGTAGAGCCCATCGCACGTAAATGCGATATGGGAGGCATCAAGGGAGAGACTGAGCTGGCCGTGTACTGACAGCGGGCAGGTACCCGCGTTGGTTAGCACTGCCTGGCAGCCGTAATAATTGTTACTGAAGTTGGAGACGCAGAAGTTTGATGAGACGGTCTGGGCGTTGGTATTGACTGAGTCGACGACCTGCGACACCAGAGTGCTACCATCCGGAGACAGTTGCCATGAGCCCATGGTACTGTTACCGGCGGTGTCGGAGAACGCCGAGCCGAGATCAGCAACCTGTATGTTGTTCCAGTCAACATTTAGTGGGAATTGGAGGTAGAGCCACTCGGGAATGCCAATTTGAGTATCTGGGTTTGAATGGTCCAAGTTAAACACGCTGTTATAGCCGTCAGGGCCCCCAAGCGTGAAGGGCATCTGTACCTCGTAGAGGCCGGCGGTGCCTATAGCGCCGGTGCCACCCAGGGTAGAAATCTGGGCCGCGCTGAAAAACAGGTACGGCAGAGTGAAGTCATTGGACTCATTGGTAATGGCGATGTCGCCGAAGGCGACATCATTGTCGCTGAACGTTACACCGTCCGAACTGGTAACGGCGGAGAGGACCTGCCAGACCCGTGGGTCTGGATCGCCAATGTCATACATCGAAATGCCATCACCGCTGGAGTAGAAGAGCATACGCGGGCCGTACCAGGCATAGTTGTGGCCGTAGATGCTGCCGATGCCAGGAGTGACGACAGTGCTTTTGGTCGCCACATTCACCACATATATCGGCCCAGCGCTGCGGCTGGGGACGGTAGGGGTGAGGTTTTGTAACAGAGCAAAGGCGATCTGCTTACCGTCGGGAGACCAGACCAGCGGACCAAACGAGATGTCGGCGCCGTTGGAGAGCACTAGGTGGGTTATCTGGACCGGAGTCGAGTTACCGCTCTGGCGAACCCAGATCTGGTCGTCATAGACAAAGGCGTAGGTATCGTCGGGGCCGTTGCCGGCCACCGAAGGCGGTGAGCTAGGCTGATCAGCGGTCGAGCCAGCCAGCCCCAGTGTGATATTCGTACCGCCGGAACTGCCGCCGGCACTGCAGCTGGTGAGCAAAAGCACAAAGCCAAGACCAATAACCGGTAACCACAGGTAGGCGCGCTGTGATTGTCTAACCCACAGACGTATCCCCAATTCCTTTACCCCCTGAACCACTTCAACCGATGCCCATCCAGCTCGCCCAGCAAAGAGCCTTGACTCAAGCATCGAAGTTGAGTATACTGCATCCGTGCATATTGTACATGCTGTACATGCGGGAGTGGCGCAGTGGTAGCGCAATTGCTTCCCAAGCAATGGGCCGCGGGTTCGAATCCCGTCTCCCGCTCCAGGGGATCCTGGGGCATCCGCCCGAATTCGTTTTCATTTTTCTCTTTGCCACGTCCATTTAGAAGCTGGGGGATAGCCAGGGTTTTTCTGCCAGCGCGGCCTTCACTTTGGCAATATAATCCACTGCTCCCTGAGTATACCACCAGCCACTGTACCATCTTCCCAGGCAGCCCCAGAGATCGCCTGCAGCGTAGGGTGGATAGCCAGGAAGTGGTGTGCCGTTCTCTAAGTACGTAGTCCAGCCCTCATAGCAGGCGCGTATCATTCCATACATATACTCCGCGCTGAAAGCGGTGTCATCTTGGCTCATAGGCCAGGCGTTCTGAAAGTAGTACCAGTTGATCTGGAGTATGCCGTAACTTTGATAGCAGCCTGAGCCGTTCCAGGTCCCCGGTGGGCAGAGGCTCTGGTCGGTAGTCCAGTCTCCAAGCTGGCTCTGGTGCCAATATGACTCCACCACTGCCTCGGCGCGAACGATGTCAGGATTAAATCCCCATTTGCAGGCGACCCACTGCAGTATCTCGTCGGTGGTTCCGGTAAAGTTGCCGGTTATCTGCGTACGTAGGCTGTCCGCACGGGGATCGAGACCCATAGACGGTCCCCAGGTGCCAAGGCCGGCGATCTGCGCCGGTGTTGGCACGGCGTGGTTAGCGGTGTAGTTGTCGGGCCTTGGCTCGAAGGACGACCGGTGCACCCGCGCCGCGCATTCTGCCTCAGTGGGTAGCGGTGAGCCAGGCGCCAGCGTACCGGAAAGGCCACCGGCGAGCGCCGATGGCGAAGTAGTGGCGGTTGCCGTGGGTTGGCTGGTGGCGGTTGCCGTGGGTTGGCTGGTGGCGGATGTCGTCGCAGCAGCCAGGAGCGTATGTGCCGCCGCACGCTCGGTTGTCGAGCTGCCGCAGGCTGCCAGAAGCAGTGCCAACCCCACAGCGGCCCAGTAGAGAACAGCGAGGCATCTCGGTTGTCCAGATTGTCCAGACATAGGCAACCCCTGTATACGACGAGAACCTTGTTGGAACAAGCAGCATGAATACCGATGAACGACGCGTAGATGTGATGGTAGCACCTTCGTCTTCGCGAACTGGCCAGAGGTACTATGGTCTCGCGAAATGGGGTTCCTTCTCGCCGGGATCTCACTTGCTCCACTCGATTGGCTCTTGAGCCAAAGCTTCCACTTGTCATATACTTCGATGCACTCTAAGCAGAGAAGGTCTATAAATCTTTAGCTACTCTAGCCTGGCTAGGAAAGGCATAGCTACAATGTCGACTGAAGTTGCCGCCAAGAGGGTGTTTGTCTCTCATTCACATGCCGATAACGAGTTTTCCCGCCGACTAGTGAAGTCGCTCACCGATGCCAGTCTGGATGTCTGGTATGATGAGCAGAATCTAGGGGCTGGACATCTTGCCGAAATCATCGAGCGGGAACTCAGCCAGGCCGATACCTATATTATCGTGCTCTCACCACATGCCATGGCCTCGCCCTGGGTGCAAGACGAACGGCAGGCGGCCTGGGATTTGCGCCGCGAGGGAAAGCTCCATTTCTTTGTTCCGGTCGTAGCTGAGGAGTGTGAGATCCCTTTATTACTGCGTGGTATGCACCGGATTGACTTCTTCAACGATCCCTATGATGTAGCCTTGGGGCACCTGCTCAAGGTTCTGGGTATCTCCGCCCCGGCCCAGCCGACCCCGCGCGCGTCAGTTCCTACAGTCTGGGACGAAGAGGCGGTTGTCAACGCGCACTCGCGAGGTTGCTACTGTCTAGACGGCACACGGGACGGCAACTTCCTGGCTACCGGCTCCTACGATAAGACAGTCATTCTCTGGAACGCTCAAACCTATGAGAAATCGAGAACGCTCATCGGGCACACTCAGGGCGTCGACGCGGTTGCCTGGTCACCAGATGGAACACTTCTGGCCTCCGCCTCGCTGGGACAGGGTATACGGGTCTGGAATCGCGCTACCGGTACCCAGGTGGCCCTGCTTGAAGGCCATAGCGGAGCAGTAACCGGTATTGGCTGGTCACCAGACGGACGGTCCCTGGCCTCGGCCTCGGTCGACCAGACGGTGCGGGTCTGGAGTATGCCTGCCGGAGCCAGCAGGCTGGTGATACTCGGTCATACCGCGCCGCTCACCAGCGTAACCTGGTCACCAGATGGCCAGTTTATCGGCTCTACGGCGCGGGATGCTACAGTCCGCGTCTGCAGCGCTTCGTCCGGTACGGAGATCTATAACCTCAGCGGTCATAATGGTGTGGCTTACTGCGTCCGCTGGTCGCCCGACGGTAACCTGCTGGCCTCATCAGGAAACACGACAGTACGGCTCTGGAATTTCGCCAGTGGTGAATTGGTAGAGACGCTGACCGGCCATAAGGGTTATGTGCTGCAGCTTGCCTGGCAGCCATACGGCCTGGCTCTGGCTTCGAGTTCGGCCGACAGGACGGTGCGTATCTGGAACGTCAAGTCAGGGCATACGGTGGGTACACTTGGCGGCCATACCGACTGGGTACACGGTGTCTATTGGTTTCCCGATGGACAGCATCTGGCCTCCTGTGGCGGGGCGCAGGATGGTACTCTGCGTGTCTGGCGAGCTGTAGAGTAATCGGGTGATTGCGAGATTTACCGCTTAAAGTAATAACATTCATGGAATTCAATAGAGATTTTTCCGTGGCGAAGCCGAACCCACGCTATACACAGCTAGTAGCATCTTTTGCCGCGGTGTACCTCATCTGGGGATCGACCTACCTCTTTATACATTTTGCCGACGAGACGCTGCCGCCTTTCCTGATGGCCGGCACACGCTTTCTGGTAGCCGGCGCTATTCTCTACGTCTGGGCGCGGTTACACCACTCTGGACGGCCAGGCAGGGTGCACTGGAGATCAGCGGCGGTGGTAGGGCTGCTCTTGCTGGTCGGCGGTAATGGCGGAGTGGTCTTGGCAGAGGAATTTTTGCCGTCGAGTCTGGTAGCTCTTCTGATCTCCACAGTTCCCATTTGGATCGCTCTCCTGGATTGGGTGAGGCCGGAAGGCCGGCGACCCAGCCTGGCAACCGCTGGTGGGCTCTTGCTAGGTTTCGCCGGGGTGGCGCTCTTGCTCGGTCTGAATGCCGAGCCGACAAGCTCTGGAACCGGCGCGATCAATCCGCTTTACGGCTTGATCGTTCTGGGGGCGGCAATCTCCTGGGCGGCTGGTTCCCTGTATTCACGTACCGCAAGCATGCCCACGAGGCCGTTGCTCGGAACCGGCATGGAGATGCTGGCCGGCGGGGCTGTCCTCCTCGTCCTGGGGATTGCTACTGGCGAGCTGGGGAAGCTGGACCTCCATGCCATCTCCGTGCGGTCGGCACTTTCGCTGATATACCTCATCATTTTCGGGTCGCTGATAGCGTACACCGCGTACATCTGGCTGCTTCAGCATGCGCCAGTTACTCGCGTGGCTACTTACGCCTACGTCAATCCAGTGGTAGCGGTGCTCCTGGGATGGGCCTTCGACCATGAACCACTTACGGGGCGCACGCTGCTTGCGGCCGCCGTCATCGTGTCGGGTGTGGCCGTCATCACCAGCTTCCAGCCGCGTGGTCCGGCTCGCGACGAAGCGGCAGAGCGATCTCCCATGGCTCTACCCCAATCTGAAGAGCCGAAACTGAACGCCTAAATTCCGCGAGTTTTGTTATAAACCGGTACAGACCTGCCGGTGCCGGCGCCACCCTGCCTCTGTATTGCTAGGCTTTAGGCACCATGCTACAATGCGCCCAGCAGTGGCGCTTTATCGCAAGCCGTGCCAAGCCAGCGCATCTGGATGCCATTTCAAGGAGCCGCTAATGAGCGATGCGACCCTACCAGAAGCCGGTCCAGCCAGTGGAATGCCCTCACCCTCATCATCCAGCGCCGAGTCTGTAAAGCGTGCCGGCCGCTACGCCGCTTACGTTTTCTGGCTCATGTTCATCATCAATTTCTTGAATTATCTCGATCGCTGGATCTTCACCGGCCTCAGCTTTGTCATCCAGCCAGCTCTGCGTCTGGACGACTTCCAGATTGGTCTTTTGACTACCGGCTTTCTCCTGGTCTACACGATTGTGGCGATGCCGCTCGGGTTTCTGGCCGACCGCCGAAGCCGCAAGGGCATTGTGGGGCTGGGCGTAGCCATCTGGAGTGTAGCGACCGCTCTTACCGGCCTGGCCGGCAACTTCGTTACATTGTTTGGCATTCGCGCTCTCTTGGGCATCGGGGAGGGTAGCTATTACCCGGCGGGAACTCCAATGCTGGCCGCGTACTATCCCCCATCCCGGCGCGCGCAGATCCTGTCTCGTTGGAGTGTCGGAGCGCTGGTCGGCGCAGCGGTCGGCTTCCTAGTTGCCGCCCCCTTTGCCAGCCCAGGCGCCTGGCGTTGGGCCTTCTTCTTCACCGGTATACCGGGCCTCATATTTGCTTTTCTGATCTGGCGCACCCGCGAGAAGATCCGGCATGAAGATGACCCTCCAGCTCGGCCGGTGGCGGAATCTGGTGCCCCTTCGGTACTGTCCCGCGTCCAGTCGTATCTCCGTATTCCAACCGTGCGAGTTATTCTCGGGACACAGGCCTTTGGTTTCTTTGCCCTTACCGGCGCTACATCCTTCCTCCCCATCTATCTGAACAATACCTATGGGCGTCTGGTCAGCCTCTATGGCAAATATGGCGCTGTCATAGGCACAACGCCCGGCGCCTATCCGCATGCCGGACTTAGCAGTGGATTGGTTCCCATCATTGGCGGCGGGGTAGTGCTGGCTGGCGGTATCTTCGGCAATCTCGCCGGTGGCGTGATTGCCGATCGTCTGGGCCGGAGATATTCGGGCGCTCGAGTCTTGACTGGAGGCCTGGGCTTTCTCCTGGCGATGCCCTGCCTCCTGGTTGCGTTAGGCGCGCCGTACGTGCTCCGGCGGATACCTTCCTATACCGGCGCCGACGAGAGTACTCAAGTGCTGGTAGGTGTAGCTATTTTTGTGATTGCCGGGCTCCTGGCGGCTTTCTTCCTGAATCTCTACACTGGTCCTATGAGTGCCGCCCTTCTGGATGTGGTTCCACCTGATGAGCGTGGCTCGGTAGGTGGCCTGGAATTAACGCTGGCTCACCTGCTTGGTGATGTGTATGCCGCAGCTTTAATCGGAGCTATAGCAACCATTCTAAGCGCTGACCTAGGCGGTGAGCAGGTTGGTTTGGCTCTCCTGCTCACCTGCCCGCTTATGCTGCTCATCTCCGGAATCATCGGGATTCGCGGCAGCGGGCACTACGCCAAAGACGTTGCTCGGGTCGGCTCGCCGGTAGATGTCGTTCCAGTACACAGCTAGCCGGCCAGTGAGCCGTGGGTTTATGGCGAGGCGAGCCTCCTAGTAGCCGCGGCGTTCGCGAG
>JBKQTH010000032.1:0-7304 GCA_052143275.1 Ktedonobacterales bacterium
CTGTTTCCTCTCGGCTTTCCGGAGGAACCGGGGATTATCCACGCAGGTGCCCTCAGAATCGGTCAGGAAGGACGCGAGCCCTAGATCAATCCCCACCGGCTTGCCGGTCGGGATATGTGCGACCTGGCGCTCGACCTGGAGAGCGAACTGGGCATAGTAGCCATCCGCTCGGCGGACCAGACGGACCCGCCGGATCTGCTGGATGGGGAAGGTGGCGAGGTCTCGGGTGCCAATGAGCCGGAGGGTGCCGATCCCAGACCCGTCGGTGACGGTGAGCTGCTTACCATCGGCTGCGAGCTTCCAGCCGGTCTGCTTGTACTCCACACTCCGGTTGTCATGCTGGAATTGGGGATAGCCTTTCTTGCCCGGCAGTTCTCATAGAACCGCGCAATCGCTTGCCAGGCTCGATCCGCCGAGGCTTGGCGCGCCTGGGAGTTGAGTCGAGCGACAAAGGAGTAGGTATGAGCCAGCTCCGTGCAGAGAATCTGCAAGTCATTGCGGGTGGCACGTCCATCCATCCAGGTGCGGACACACTTGTTGCGGATGAACTGGACCGTTCGGATGGCCTCGTCAATCGCGCGCTGTTGGCTTGGGGTGACACGCAGCTTGCAGTCCAGGACCAGCATGACGCTTCTTCTTCTTCGCGGCGGCATCTCGCATCGCCAGTTCCAGAACGGCAGTCGGGGAGAGGGCAGTGGCTCTCACCACCACAGTCCGTCTCCGGTGAGGCAAAAGCTCACCGACCGGTACCTGTTGAACAACGTAGCCTACGAGAGGTACATTGTCAAACGTTTGTTCTATCTGGGCCATTCCTCCCCTGGATGAATCCGAGGGGCTTTCTGGCCTCCATTTTGTAACCCATCTGTCGCTCTTCATGGTAATAGGTCAATGCTGTGCCGGCGCTAAGCGAAGGCCTCTCTACTTGCCACGCGGGTAGTCAAGCACGGTGGAAGCTTTGTCCATTACCCTATCGAAGGTGGCTATGACACCGACATCCAGCCGTCGTGCGACGCATTCCGGGTGAACTTGTCTACGCCGTTTTCTCCAGACCGGGACCGAATGCGCCGGCAACGACCGGGGCCAACTCCTCCCATTCGACGCTCGTCTGGCGCCCGTTGTCGAACTCTGCGATCAGCCAGGCATAGACCACTTGCAGGCGAGGATCATCCTTCGCCACGTCCAGTCCGAGCCGCTGGCGAAGCACGAAGACTAATCCCGCCACCCCGCTGTCCTTCGAGAGCGAGACTTCCAACGGGCGTCCCAGGAGCGCCGGGACATGAAACGGCGCGTACATCCACCAGTGGTTACAGGCAAATGCTGATTTCGGTAGCCTTGGAAGAACCGTTGACCGCGTAGAAACTCGGAACTGTAGCGGACTCTGGCCATGTGCTGGGGTCCGCTTTTTCTATTTGTGGGCGGCAATCCAGCGGTTGATGTCGAGTTTGGCGTGCTCAAGCGATTGGATAAGCTGGTCAACTGCTCTTTCGTCTTGCTCGTAGGGGTCAAGAACCTTGATCTCCTTCGGGGTAAGTTTCTGTCGTGCGTTTGCCTGTTGAGATGAGTTGTATATGAATGGGCCGTTCGTGACTTGAGCACGACTCGCTGTGAAATCCTGGCAAATCTGCTGCATACGGTGCTGTATGTCACTTTTGAGGAGACGAAGATCCCGTTCCCTTAAGCGTAGTACTGCCAGGGTATTGCGCGCCTCCACGTCGGTTGTCCATTGAAGGGTACAGGCTGCACGTATCTCCTCTAATTTCGCAGAAAACTCTGTTCGCTCGGTGTTTGCTGCCATCTCACTCAGTCGTTTCGTCAGTTTCTTCCAGAATGACATCGTCGCGCCTCCTGTGAATCTCGGCAAGTACGCGGCGAGTATACATCGAGTGTCAAGGGAATTTTACCCACTTTTGGTCTTTGTACTCGGCTAATAATGCGGATCGGATTAGGAAGCGGGTACAGCTGATATGTATGGAGAGATATGCAGTATCGCACGAGCGCTACCCGAACTCGACTAGGCCAGGCGGGTGTAGGACAGCCACATATCGCATTGAACGTGCCCAGCTAGCTTCCCCGGCGAGTCGCCTCGCAAGTACTTCGAAGACTCCTGCGCGGTCGCTGTATGCTCGCATCTGTTGCAAGTCCTGGGTATGGATGGGCGCCGACCTGGTCAGGCTGTCGTGCTGCCTTTATTCAGTCGCATGTCCATGCCGATCCCACTCGTCTCGATCTCGCATCTGCCGAAAGCGCTTGCCGCAGCGAGACGCTCGAATTGTTCTGGCGTATAGGCCCGTCGTTGGAGCATTCCCAGGCTCCGCCTTGTCATGAAAGCGTTTAGATGACCAAGTTCCATCCGCTTCACCTCCTGGTCGATGTCAGCTTTGGACGTAGCCTTGTTCATGTCCTGGATCACCGCCATCCCTCCCTCACGCAGGACCCGGTACATCTCGTCGATTACTTTGTCGGGCTGGCTGAAGTTCTTGAAAGCAGCCTGGCAGACGACCAGGTCGAAAGACCCTTCTTCGAAAGGTAAGCTCGATGCGTCGCCCTGCTGGAAGTCCACTTTCACCCCTGCCTTTCGGGCGTTCTCTCGGGCGATTGCCACGAACGTGTGACTGATGTCCAGCCCGGTCACGTGAAACCGGCCGAGTCGTGCCATCTCGATCGTGAAATACCCAGGTCCCGGTGCTACCTCTAGTATGGTGGCGCCATCCGGCAGATCGCAGGTAAGCTGTGCTGCCTGTTTTTTCCAATCCTCCATCTGATTGCTGGAGTGGCGTATCCTCGTGTACCAGCGCGCCACTATCCCCTCCATCGCCATCCCCTTGTAGCCCTTCTGTCGCGTACCGGTTGCTTGCATGTCAATCGCCTCCACTAAACGACGTTTACCTTGCAGTGGCATAGTACACTAAACGATGTTAAATTGTCAATGACGACATCTCGCCCAACGATGTTAAACTATCAAGGTAGAGGGGATGTATCACGAGTATGTGTAGGAGGATCTATGGGGGAGAGTACAGTGCAAGGGAGCCGCATCGCGCTTGACCGCGAGCGATTGGTTCGCGTCGCCCTCGAGCTGCTTGACGAAGTTGGGCTTGATGATCTAAGCATGCGACGCGTCGCCGAACGGCTGGGCGTTACGGCGGCTTCGCTCTACTGGTACGTGCAGGACAAAAATGAGTTGCTGACACTGCTGGCAGACGCGATCAGCGCTGAGGTGCCGCTACCCGATCCCACCAGTCCCTGGCGGACGCAGCTTGCGGAGGGTGCCCGCAGTTTGCGCCGGGTCGTGCTAGCTCATCGCGACGCTGCCCGCGTGCTGGCAGTTACTGCGCCCACCGGACCGCACCGCCTGCGCGTCATCGACGCGTTGCTGGGATTGCTGAGCCGTGCCGGGTTTCCACCTGCCGATGTGGCAGACGCCGGTTACATCCTGAACGTCTACATCGTCGGTTTCATGCTGGATGAGACGTTGGGACCACGGCCGCCGCAGACAAGCCTATCCAAGAGCGACGTATCGCGTAACACATTGGCTCATGGATGCCTGATTCTAGAGCGCGGCGCAACTAACTTCACGGTCCGAGCTGATTCATCTCTGCCTACACTCTATGAGATGACATTCGAGGGGCGTCCACCCGAGGTTGAGGCACAGGAAGGAACAGTGCGCATCAGGCAGCGACACGAGCGCCGGGGCTCTTGCGACCTGACGTTGGCTGGTGCCATCGTCTGGGAAATCCAAGTCGACGGTGGTGCGTTGCGGTTAGCTGCCGACCTGAGGGATCTTACTCTCTCGTCGTTGCATATCTCGGGTGGCGTTAGCCAGGCGATGTTGCAGCTGCCGAAGCCAGTCGGAGCTGTTCCCGTGCGCATCGATGGCGGCGTGAATAAACTGCGCATCGAGCGGCCACCTGGGTCGGCGATCAAGCTGCGGCTAAACCGGGGATCCAGTCGCATCACTCTAGATGGCCTGCGCCTGGGTGCAGCCGGTGGGGGAACGGACTGGGAGAGTCCAGAGTATGCGACTACGAGTGATTGCTACAATCTGGAGATGGGCGCTGACGTTAATGAACTCACTATTACTACAACCGCGGTTGAGCCGGCCGACAGTGCCAGCGACGACACCACGCTCAACGCACACACGAACACCTGGTTTGCTGATCAACCGTCGGAAGAGTATCCCAACTTGGTGGCTCTGTCCAGCTACCTTGCGCACCTAGACCTGGACCGCTGCTTCGAGCTCGGGCTGCAGCTCTTGCTGGACGGCTTGGAGCGCCGGCTTGCCGCGTCCGGCAGGAGTTCTCATTCGCTAGAATGAGTAAGTGCCCTGTGCGCGTGGGTGACTTGACCTCGAGAAGTAACGCTAATGGGCTGGCTTAGTGCCCAGTGCGGGGAAGTCTGCGAGAGCTTTGGCAGTCAGTTTGGCTGTCAACAGCCCTTAGTTGTTGTCAGAACGAAGAGCCCTTTCACTCAGCAACATGCCGCAAACTCTGAATTGAACGGACTTCATGAGGGTAGGGCGAGAGGGACTCGAACCCTCACTCCGGGTTGTCCGGAAGCGGATTTTAAGTCCTTGGACCGGGAAAATGCTGAATTTTTCAGCACTCATGTTGCTCTGAGGTGTAAACATGCTGCGGAACTCCGTTTCCGAATGTCCTCTGTGTTGGGCAGGCAAATTAAGAAACTGTCTCACATCTGCCGGGCATCATGTCGGGTGACAGGTTACCCTTATTCTAGTTCCCGATGGTAGATTGGTGTCAACCCAGACACCTGTGCTCACCTAACAGCATTCAAAACGCCAGCCATCGTGCCACCTCCTCGGCTACGCGTCCCAGTAGACGATTGCTCGGTGTCAGGTTGAAGTATGACAGACATTGGGAAGTGAGAGCAAGCGCGGAGTACGATGCTCATCTAATACGGTGTCGTGAGACACCGTTGTAGAATGCGTTGCTATCTCGCAGGGCACCAGGAGAGCCGAGCCTGTGCGCAGAGAGGCAAGGGACAGGGGACATCGCCTCTCTGGTGGCCCCTTGCAGAAATGTCAACGAAGCATTCCACTAGATCGAGTTTGCCGCGCTTCTTGAGATCCCGAGCCAGCGACTTCGCAATTGGTTCCAGTATGCCCTGAGCTAGACGAGCGAGTTGGAAGCGGCCATGCTGGTCTGCTACGACGGCGACCGACTCTATCGGATAGGACTACACTCAACGAAAAAGCGGCCCGACGGTTGCCGATCAGCGGCGGTTACCTCCAGCCCCGCCTCGCGCGCGAGTTCGCGGAACTCCTTCAGGCTTCGATCCTTGCCTCCCACAAGCACCATCATCAGCAAATCAAACGACCGGCCACCAGCGTCGGCATCCGGCGACACTCCGCCCAGGATCACGACCCGGCCGTTGAGGCGTGCCGCCTCGGCACAGCGCCTCAGAATGGCTTTCGCCTCCTGATCGGGCCAGTCGATGAGCACGCTCTTGAGCAGATAAAGATCAGCTCCTGCCGGCAGTGGGTCAAAGAAGCTCTGCCCCACGATGGTTGTGCGCTCAGCCACCCCAGCAGCCTCGAAGGTTTCACCGGAACGAGCGACCGTTCTCGGAAGATCGAGGAGTATGCCCCGGATTCCGGGTCGAGTTCGAAGGATCTCCGCCAGGAGTGTTCCGGTCCCACCACCAACATCGACCACCGTCTGCACCGACTCCCAACTCGGCGTCACCAAGACGTCCGGGTCGGGGGGAGCGTGTCCCGAGGGGCCCATGAGTGCATCGAAGCTGGCGGCGATATCTGGATGAGCCTCCAGGTCGTCCCAGAACGGACGACCGAAGATCTCGACGTAGGCGGGCTTTCCGGTCCTCACCGCGCTGGGCAGACTGCCCCAGGCGTAGGCAAAGCGATTGCCGATGCCGTCGAGATCGAGGCCAAAGCGAAGTCGTGATGGGTGATCATCCCGCAGCATCTGCGACGCCTCATTGAGCGCGAACTGACCAGGAGATGGTTCCTCGAAGACTCCCTTGCTGACCAGCTGCTGAAGAATCCTCTGCAAGGAACCCGCATCAGTGCCGGACTCCTGGGCGAGGTCCTCGATCTTGGTCGTCCCAGCCGCTATGCGGTCGGCAATGTGCAACGTTGCCACGACCCGCAGGCACCATGGAGTGGCCAGATCGCTCAGCGCCCACAGATCCACCGTCTGTCGCTCAGCCATGGTATACCACCTTCTGCCCTGACTTGGCTGGAAAATGAGCACACATCGAAGCACGTCCGACTACTACAAAGCCGGAGGCGTCCTCTCCTACTTCTCGCGGGCTGACCAGACAAGCATGCCTGCGTTAGTATACCGCACGACGGCGAACACCTGTGATGTGCAGACGCTCGTATTGGATGAGGTTCCCCCACCAGCCCGGACAGCCCAGAAATTGGGCGGATGCCGCGCAGCAGTATCCAGAGCTTCTTTGGGCGCTCCAGTACCTTGGCGGATCTCCAGGAGGGAATGGAGTTGTCTGACGGCCTTCGTATCGGTCAATTATTCGGTGTCGTCTGGCGAGATGGCGAAAGTCGCGCAGGTCGACTATGCGGACCATGCCTGCGGTGAATGCGCTGAGGCCACCAGGAGAACAGCGTCGCCGACCGGACGAGATCACGGCGGCTGCGGAGTTCGACAGCCTACGGCCACCTTGCTGCGAGGGAATGCGGCTGCCACCTGCTGCCTGCCTCGGGCGGTGACGATCTTTGAAAGCGCGTTGTGCTGCTGGATCGGCACCAACGTGGCGTGGTCGCGGTTTACGCCACGTGGCACCAAGTCGCCGCAGCCACCGCCAGCCTGTCTGACGGGGTATATGCCGACGAAGGTGCTGCCCAATCCAGGCAGCCACCGTACGTCCACACCAGAGGTCACCTCCTGGTGCTGGCCCTGCCAGCGCATTACGCAACTCCTGCTCGCGATCCTGGGACAGGAGTGGAGTTGCAGCCTTGGGTCGATGTCGTCGGTCCCGGACTCCATCAGGGCCTTCTCGATTGTAGCGGCGTGCCATCTGGCCGATCCAATAGGAAGAGTAGCCGGTAACAGAGGCAATGGTCGTAGCTGTAAAGCCACGGCTTAGCAGCCAGAGAAAGTGCCAGCGGCCACGCTCGATAGGGTCATAAGCCTTGCGATAGAAGTCCTCGAGTTCGTGGATAGTCAGGTGCGGTTGGAGATGAATATGTCGTGCCAGCATGGGTAGGCCGCTGGCGAGGTGTCGGCAGACACATGTCCACCGGTCCTTTTCCATCGGCCCCCCGTCAAACCGTACATGATACTTTCACATCATACGGCTTTCTCAATGAC
>JBKQTH010000033.1:0-3014 GCA_052143275.1 Ktedonobacterales bacterium
ACGCGCTTTGAGGCGATAGATCTTGTTGTTGCGTGTATAAGTCACGTGCACGAATTCGCTCTTCTCCGCCGGTCCGTCGTGTTCCACACGCACCACGGTGGATCCAAGACGAATTCGTGTCTCCTGCTCGACTCGCTGGAGCCGAGCTCCCATGCCTTGCTCCACCCACTCCGGCACTACACCGTACTTTTTCTGATAGCGAGCTCGTCTGGCCTGGGCTCGCTCGGCTTCTTTGGCGGCGACTTTCTCGACCCAGCAATCAAGAGCTGCCAGCGATGCTGCGGCGGGAGAGGCATCTTCGACTTCCAGCGAGTCCACGACGCCGAGCAACATTCGCCGCAGCAGGCGGCTCTTGCCGGTGTAACGTGCTCCTCTGACGACCGCCTGGGCTGCCTCATCCAGTGGAGGCGCACCTGCCACTCGTCCATAGTCGCTCTGCAAGAGTGCCCAGGTGGGATCGAGCGGCCACCGGGATCGGTTGGCCTGCCCATCTGGGATGACCAGACGGAGCCAGTGGTGCGTCAGGTGCTGCCATAGCGCCTCCTGATAGGCAAAGAACCGGGGGAATGTACCAATGTGCTGCAACCCCTCCGCAGAGAGTTCAGCTTCAATGTCCGCCTCATTGTCGTTACTGTCTGGCTCGCGGTAGAGCTTGAATCCCTTGACTCCTTCCCGACGGAGCTGGAATTCCAGGCGCCACACATCCTGCTCAGGGTCGTGGGCACCACCGCTACGCTCTGCCACCAGTGCGAAATAGCCATCATCCAGCTTTTGCCGCGCCTGGTGGCTCTTGTTGTAGATGCGGGCGAGGACAGATCCGGAGCCAAAGACAAAGCCGGTGAAGGTGGTGCCATCGGTGAAAGCGTGCCACTTGACCCGCGCCGGCTTGATAAACCGCCGCAGGGAGTCATCCAGTCCATCCGCTGGTGTTGGCACCCAGCCGCCTTGCCAGTCCACATGCAGATCCACGCGTGAGAGTCGGACGGCACTCCAGGATACGAGGGTATGGACAGTCCGCTCGTTCTGGTCATAGAGCAGTTGGTTGTGGAGCCAACTCAGCGCTTCTTCACAGGCACCCTGTGGTCCCTCCGGATGCGTATGAAGGAACTGGGAACGAAGCTCGATGAACAATCCTGGTCGGTTCGGGATGCCTTTCCCGAGCACCTTAACACTGAAGTCATCAGTCTCGAGGACGAGACCATACCCGCCGCGTGCTCCGTGGGGCAGGACTTGGGCACCGAGCCAGTCCGGACAGTGCGCCATATTGACTTTGTCGGCTTCCTGCGCCACCAGCTTCTCTCTCTCCAATTTTTCATGGAGCTCGTCACTGAGTTGTATGTCGGCTGAGAAATGGAGGGTATCAGGTGCAGCCAACACTACACGCGGTGGGTTGGCATCGGTGGTACGGTGGTCTCTCATGGTTTGATCGTTCTCCTTTCTCGCTGCACATGACGTATCGGGCGCTGGTCGTGAGGGCTGTTGCCGTCAGGATCGCCAGCGTCGCACGACATTGGCAGTGCCTGCTCTCTATGCGATACTGCAGGCAGGGATCATCAAGGGGAGGAGTAAAATTTCTCCAGGGAGAGCCAGCTATGCCACAACTGCCGCCATTCTGGTGCAGTGACAGTGTCTGCACGCCGTTATGGTTTAAGGGTGAACAAGTCCTGTCTCTGCTGACCTGGATCCAAATCGTGCGAGGCTGCGGCATCGCTCTGCTAGTGCTCGGGCCGCTCGTCGTCCTGATCTCGTGGCTCGGACACCTGCCCTGGCTGGTCCGTCTCTTTGGTGTGCTCCCCCTAGCCGCCAGTGGTTTCGCCTGGGCCGCAGCTGCACACATCCAGGATACTTTTGACTACGTGGTGCAGCTGGAACAGGATCTCTTGGGAAATTATCCTGGTCCATCTGCCTATTATCACTTTGAGCGAGAGATAACGAGTGCGCTCCAAGGCGCTCTGTTGCTTGGGTGGCTGATGGTCATTGTAGCGATTGTCCTGCTACTGGCCTGTGCCCTGGGAGTCTGGCGTGGGTTCCTGTTTCGTCGCGAGAAAATTCGCAATCAGTCGGCTGCCGGCTTGTCTCTGTAGTTTCGCCGGCAGCCATGCATGTGAAGTATCAGCCGGCTAGAGCGTCTCCCACTCCCCTACACCCATTCCTGCCTGGCGCAAGATGCTGCGGAGAGTTCCAACTGCCACTAGACGATGATTGGGGACTATCGCGGTAGCAACCGTATCGCCTGTCGTCTTCACAAATTTGACGTGGCTGCCCTTCTGGCTATGCTCCTTAAACCCAGCAGCCTCGAGCCGGCGTTTGACTTCCCGGTAGGGAAGCTCCCTAAGCGGCACCGGTCTCTACCTCCAGCGACCGTATATGGGGGCGGTCTGTTGGAGTTGGCGGTTCCAAGTAGAGCTCTAGCGCCTCACGAAGATTGCCGAGTGCTTCGTCCTCTGTCTCCCCTTGGCTGGCGACATCGACTTCCAGGCACTGGGCGATATACCAATCCCCTTCGCGCCAGATACTTGCAGTAAATTGCTGTTTCATACGTAATTCATCCTCCTGCAAACTTGGGCTTAACCGCTGCACTCAACCAGGGACTGTCGTCGCTGTACCAAAGTAGCGCCTGGATGCCCAGAATCATCCTCACTGCATGTACTCGTCAAAGTCTGGTAGCAGCGCATCGAAATCGTCGTTCATGGTGAACGTACCCTTGCCGCGTCTGGCGACACGATCTCGTGAGCTGCGGGTGATCGGGACCAGCTGGATCTGGTGCTCAGCATCCTGAACGATGATGACCGTTTCCCCATCAAGCGCCGCTTATAAGATCCCTCAGATGGTCTTTGGCCTCCTCGGGAGTGACCTGATGCAATGGTATCACCTCCATTTCGATCCCATGCGCGCCACGACAGCTCGGTCCCTTTCTCTGCATCTCTTTTCTGGCGTGCTTTCTTGTGGATATGGACATGCTATGTGCCCTAGCTCCAGCACTGGATTGCAGCGCGCAACGGAGAGAGGCAACC
>JBKQTH010000034.1:0-55306 GCA_052143275.1 Ktedonobacterales bacterium
GATCTCGAATGATCTGCTCGACTCGCCCGCTGTCCCAGTAGCCGGAAATGGGAAAGTCAGCACCCAGTACCAGAAAATTGCGCTCCGGGAACAGCGACCGGCGGCGCTCCACCACCTTTCTGATCAGTGCCGCGAGATCCATCGGCCTTGGCATCATCTCCAGGGCACCATGAAGTATACGCGAAGCATCCAGCATCTCCCCCAGCATTTCAGACATGCGCAGACTCTGCTGGTCGATAGACTCTACCGAGCGCATCATAGGTTCAGGCAGCGACGTTTTGCGCGACTGCCGCGCCAGCAGTTGGGCGAACCCTCTTATCGAGGTTAGAGGGCTACGTAGCTCATGTGCGGCAAATGAGATAAAGGACTCGCGGGCCTGTGCCTCGTCAGAGGCAATTCGGGTCATGCGGAGCAGTTCCAGCGCGGAATTCTCCAGTTCCAGTGCCACAAGCGCCACGGAGGTCAAGAGTTCAAGTAATGTTTCGGAAGGCCGCAATGTGGTAGCAGTGCCGTAGCTGAAAATATCTGGTCTGGCAACCAGTGCTCCCTGCAACTGGCCCTGCTCATTCTGGCATAAAATCGCCAGCGTTCCCAGAAGGTGCAGCACCGGTGACGGCTGAGGAGGAGGGCCGTGCACCGGCGCCATGAAAGCCAGGTTTGCCAGGAGCTGCGGATCCAACAGGTCTGGCGGAGCAAGCTGGAGCCAGAGGCCATGTTCGTTCTTGATTGCCGAGACTGGCGTAAATGTAGCCGGCTGCCCGCCGTTGCCCGGCTCGTAGCGGAGCAAACCTACTCTCTGCACACCTGGAAGACTTGCGGCGATAATGTGCAGTGCCCGGTATCCAGCCGATTTTGGTTGAAAGGCTGCAGTGCTACGAGGGGCGTGAACCTCACTCCAGCTCGTGCTCTCCGGCGTCTCGCCCGACCTACCGTCTGAGGCTCGGTCTTCATTTTCGATTGGGAGCTGTTCCTCGCGCAAGCCCATATCCTCCCACGTGGTAATGACCATTTTGGAGCGATTACGCGCAGGAACCATGCCAACTGATGACCTATTACACAAGTCAACCTCGTGTCCGGCCGCATTTACTTCCGCACTAATCGCTGCCAATCCTCGGAAAACTGCTTTACTGCTGCATCCGTCATGGAATGTATGGCCATGGTAGCGATGACGGGAGGCGGAGCGGTAACATCGTGAGCGCCAGCCAAAGTTGCTTCAACGATGTCATTGGGCGTCTTCAAGCTGGCTGCCAGAATACGAGTGTTGCTCTGTTGGCCCTGGAGCAGGCGGGATATGTCGGCAATGACCTGGCTGACATCGACTCCGGCGTGGCGCAGCCGGCAGAAATAGGGTATTACCCACCGAGCACCGGCCATTGCTCCCAGGTAAGCCTGGGCGACAGAGGCGACGGCGGTAATGGCGAACTGAATGCCATCGCGTGCCAGATCGCGAGCTACCCGCAGGCCAGCCGAATTGGCCGCCAATTTCACTACGATCCGCTCCGGGTCAATAGTGGCATAGGCCAGCGCAGCCTTATAAAGTTCCACCGGAGTCTCAGCAACCGGATGCATGAAGACGGTTCCATCGACGATCGCGAGCAACTCATGTAGCACCTCGGAATCTGAGAGGCGCTGGCCATGCTCGAGTGCCGCCAGCAAGATGCTTGGATTAGTCGTAACCCCAGCAATGGGGTAGGCTACCGTCAGGCTGGCGATATCTTCAATCACTGCACTGTCAACGAATAAAGCCATGGGCCTACCCCTTATGTCTTCTGCTACCTGCTCCTAGCTCCGCTTCCGTATTGGATGGGGCTATCCGGTGATGGCTATCCCACGGTTGCCTAGAGCGAGCGGGCAATTACCAGACGCTGAATCTGGTTGGTTCCTTCATAGATCTGGCAAATCTTGGCATCTCGCATCATCCGCTCCACGGGAAAGTCCTTCATATATCCATAACCACCTAACACCTGTATGGCATCGTTGGTGACCTCCATGGCCATATCCGAAGCGAAGGTCTTAGCGATTGCCGACTCCCGGCTGAAGCGCGACACGCCCTGGTCTATCAGCAACCCGGCGTGATAGATAAGCTGGCGAGCGGCTTCCACCTTGATATCCATGTCGGCAAGCATGAATTGAATCGCCTGATTCTCGAAGATCGGCCTGCCAAACTGGACTCGCTGCTTGGCATAACTTGCGGCGAAGTCCAGGGCGCCCTGTGCGATGCCGAGCGCCTGTGCGGCAATGCCCGGGCGTGTACGGTCAAGCGTCATCAAGCCAATTTTGAAGCCGTCGCCCTCTTTCCCCAGGAGATTTTCCGCCGGGATCACACAGTCCTCGAAGATCAGCTCACCAGTCTGTGAGCCGCGAATTCCCATCTTATTCTCGCTCTTACCCATGCGAAAGCCCGGTCGATCGTCTTCAACGACAAAGGCGCTGATGCCATGCGTGCCGGCAGCCGGGTCGGTGATAGCAAAGACGCTATTGATGTGTGCGATACCGGCATTGGTAATGAAGTGCTTGACACCGTTTAGAACGTAGGTACTTCCGTGTCGCTCGGCCCGTGTGCGCATAGCTCCGGCATCCGAGCCGGAACCTGGTTCAGTTAGCGCGTAGGCAGCCAGCCACTCTCCCGAGGCGAGTCCGGGAAGATAACGCTGCCTCTGCTCTGGCGTGCCTGCGAGTAAGATAGGCAGCGAGCCTAGCTGCTGCACGCAAAGAATAAGTGCGGTGGTGGCGCAGGCTTTGGCCAGCTCTTCAATGGTCTTGAGGATGCTGACTTCGCTGGATCCCAGGCCTCCATACTCTGGAGGGAACGGCATGGCCAGAATATCTTGGCGGGCAAGCAGCTCCTTGATGTCCCAGGGGAACTCCCCCTTGTCGTCTATCTCCGCCGCCCTTGGCGCGATCTTCTCACGTGCCAGGTCACGCACCATGTCCAGCAGCATGCTCTCATCATCAGATGCCCACACGGCCATACGATTCGCTCCTTTGCGCTCTGTCGCCCCCTCTTTTTCTTGTGTTTTCCCGGTCGAGCCCGTTGGTCACAGGTGGCGCTGCCACGATTATACTCAGCGCTGCCGAGTGGAGTCAATTTCTGCGCTCTTGCCGTCAAATCGCCTAAGAACCCGGCGCGGGACTTTGCTACTCCGCCGTCGCTGGTGATATACTGAGGTCTGGAAATGCAAAAAGACACTGGTGGAAAGAAAAGTGGGCACCCCCACTTTTCTTTTGCTTAGCAGGCCTAGTAGATGGAAATGATGTAGCCAAGCGTAGTAATAGGTTTACCGCATATATCTCACTTTGGGCGGCGAAACGGTCAGCCTGGCAGAGACGTGAAGGGCGTGGGGCAAACTCACGCCCTCACTCTGTCTGGTAGGGCCAGCCAGTGAATCTATGGTTGCATGTCGCTACAGAAATGTGTCTGTCAGTGCCGGGAGGGGGTTATACCATGAGGACAGAGTATCAGGCGGCAATCGCGCAGCTCACGCATGAAAAGGGTCTGCCACAGGACGTGGTCACGGAAGCGGTCGCCAATGCCCTCCTTGCTGCCTACCGCAAAAGCGTAGGCGGCGGCGAAAACGTACGCATCGAAGTGGAACGCAGCGGCGAGGTGCGGGTCTGGGTGACCAAACGCGTGGTCACCCAGGTACGTAACTCCGCGGAGGAAATTTCACTGGGTGAGGCTCAGCAAATCGATCCACATGCGGCTCTGGGGCAGCACATGGAGGTGGATAGCCCTCAGATATTTGATCGCATTCCAGCTCAAACTGCCAAACAAATTATCTTACAGCGGATTCGTGAAGCCGAGCAGGATTACCTATTTGAGTCTTTCAAGGACCGGCTGGAAGATCTAGTGATGGGTACGGTAGTACGGCGCGATGAGCGCAATAGCTCATCCTTTATTCTGGATCTGGGCAAGATCGAGGGCGTGCTGGAAGAGAAAGAGCAGATGCACGGTGAACGAATCCGCATCGGGCAACGGCTGCGCGTCTATGTCTATGATCTAAAGCGAGGCGGCGGCCGAGGAGTGCAGGCTATGGTCTCCCGCACTCACCGGAATATCATCAAGCGCCTATTCGAGCTCGAAGTTCCAGAGATCTTCAGCGGGCAGGTAGAAATTAAAGCGATCGCTCGCGAGCCGGGCAGCCGCTCCAAGGTAGCCGTCTGGGCGCGCCAGGAGGGTATAGACCCCATTGGAGCTTGCGTAGGCATGCGCGGCACCCGAATCAATAATGTCGTCAACGAACTAAATGGTGAGAAAATCGATATCATACAGTGGGATACCGATAATGCGCGGTTTATTGCCAATGCGCTCAGTCCAGTCAAGCCAATAAACGTGGAGCTACGGGAATCGGACCATACCGCCCTAGTTACGGTTCCAGAGAAACAGCTCTCGCTAGCCATTGGCAAAGAAGGGCAAAATGCCCGCCTGGCGGCTCGGCTCACTGGCTGGCGAGTAGATGTGGCGCGCGCTGCCGCGCGTGGCGCAGAGAGCAGCAGCTCCAATGCCAATGTCGAGGCCACCCTGTCAGCGGTGGAGGCACCACAAGTGCATCTGGAAGGATAGGAAGGAGTGCCGGCCAAGTATGCCTACCATGCCAGCCAAGCCAAAAGAGACTGCCGGCAGCGGCTCGGCCGCATCCCGGCACGCTAAATCGGCTAAATCGCCGAAGCCCAGGCATGTTCCCCAGCGCACCTGTATCGTCTGCAAGCAGGTGCGTCCCAAGCGGGAGCTGATTCGAGTAGTGCGGACGCCGGAAGGCCATGTCGAGGTGGACGCGACCGGCAAGAAGTCCGGTCGCGGGGCCTATCTCTGCGCCCGCCGCTCCTGCTGGGAACCGGCGCTCAAGCGCGGCAAGCTGGAGCAGGAGTTCGAGGTAACCCTGGCGGCCGAAGACCGTGCCGCTCTGGAAGCCTATCTGGAGACGCTGCCCCTCGAGGCCGCGCCGCCAGCTCGGCCTGCTCGGTCAGCGCCACCCACCGGCCAGGCGCCGCGCCGAAATCACTCCTAAGTGCAGCTAGCCACGTTGGGAACGTTGGCCGCACTGATCTGAACCGGATTCGATTGCAGCTGCGAAGACGGCTCCCAGGAGAAGCTGGCCGGCAGCTTGGAGCTGGGTAGGTAAACGATCAGCGGATAACTGGCCCAACAGCTGCCAAGCGGCAAAAGCGGGAAAAATGGCGGTTGAGCATTCGCGCCTCCAGGGCTGGCGATGTTGGGACCAATCTGTGAGATAACCCCTACTACCTGCTGATCGGCGCCGGACGTCACATAGATTGTGATGGGAGAAGGACCGCTGACGTAGGCGAGAGCATAGACGCTTTCGCTGCCGATACCCAGCGCCGTCGGCGCACTCTGAACTCCGCCGAGATTCCACAGCTCGCCGTCCCGGACATAGGCATTGATGTTGTCCAAGAAAGTCTGCACCTTGCTGCCCAGGGTAAATGGAGCATTGTCAACCAACGGAGAATTGGGCTGTACCAATTCACAACCATGCGTATTGCAACGCGTAACGTCTGTACCGTGCAGATACGTATAGTCGGTGTAGAGCAGTGTGCCCCTGTCTCCCGAGCTGGTAGAGGTATAGAGCGTGGCTTTAGCTACATCATTCGGCTGATCCTGATACACGTCCCATTGGTAAAATGCGCCGTTGCTCAGTGCTGCCTGCATCTGCACCTCGTAATGCACCACCAGCGAGCTAGCGGGTGCGGCAATCGCACCTGTCGGCTGGTACGGTATATCAATGGAGAGACTGGTGAGTCTGAGGTCGGCCAGCGCCCCACTGAATTCCGGACTACTCTGGTTGAGTACTTCGCCGCTAGGCAAGCCAACGTCCAGGATTACACTGAAGTGCGGGGGATAAACCAGGCTCATATCCTGGCCCACCACGACGTCGCTTTGGCTGGTGCTGTCGCTCATGGCCTGCCACTGGGGAAAATTCGGAACCTGCCAGGTCAGATCCGTGTAGGGTTGTGACACCGAGTAGCCAGGCATCTCGTTCAGCGGCACAGGCATCTCGCGAAGATGGAGATCACTAAACGGTGCACCTAGACTCCAGACCACGTCAAGATATTTTGTGCCGCTTGCAGATGTGACAGTAGCACTCTTAAATCTCGCCCCCGTCGGAAGGGTTGTCGGCATGAGTGGCAAAAAAGGAAGTTTCACTGCCTCATAATACCCTTCGACTTTTCGATCAGCGAGATTCACCTGGCTCTGTATGTCCACGTTCGGTGTCGGATTCACCATCTGGCCGGGCCGGCCATGAAAAGAAACAAAGGCCAGTACAACAACGAGCAGGGCTGCCAGCGATGGTAGGGCCCATGCCATCACCCCGGAGTGGCGCAACTGGCCCGACTTTCGCGCCACGCGGAGCGGCGCCGCCAGGTTGGTGTCCGCCAGAATGAAGGCCGGCAAAGAGCGCGGAGCCAGCGGCTTTTCAGGACGGCGCAATGACTGGCGGACAGCTCGCTCTCTATTCACGCTGTTGGTAGCCGCCAGCACCCGATCCAACACCTCAGGAGACGGTCCCGGCGCCGGTAGCCGGCCGAGAGCAGCGTCTAAAGCTTGGTAACGGGCCACTGCCTGGCGGCAGGCGGCGCACGAAGCTAGATGCTTCTGAACCCGCTCGCGCAACGCGCTATCGAGGTCGCCGTCGACATAAGCAGAGAGATACGGCCGCGCCTCATGGCAGCGCATAATCCGCGTGCTCACGGCATCTCTCCTCTCTGCTCTTCATAGTAATGAGCAAACATGTCACGGGCCCTGGCAAGGCGCACCGCGGCGGCTCCAGGACTGATGCCAACAACATCAGCAATCTCTCGATAATTCAGCCCCTGCGCGCTATGCAAGACCAGGCAGACGGCATATTTGGGCACCATGCGCCGTAATGTACGGGTGATGAGATCTCGTTCGGCAACGCCATCGATTGCGCTGGTGGTGCCGGGCGGGGCGACGTCATAGGGGCTGCCGTACTCGCTCTCGCCGCTTCCAGCCTCCAAAGGCACGGCAAGTCCAAAAATCTTGCGTGTGCGTGCCCGTTTACGTAGATGATCCATACACAGATTGGTGGCTATACTGTAAAGCCAGGGACGCAGCTTCGTGGCATCTCGTAGCTGCGCTAGCCGGTAGTGAACTCGGATGAAGACTTCCTGGGTCACATCATCGGCATCCTCCTGGTTTCCCAGCAACCGGAAGGCGTAACTGTGGATCGCGGCGCTATACTGCCTATATGCTTCAGTCAAAAGCGCTTCGGCGTATGCTTCAGCAGCCGCTGCCTCTCTCGCGTCGGTCTCGTCACCGTCAAGATCCAGCGGGTCATGCGGCGGGCTCATTGACCCATTACCGGGAAATGTGAGCGCTGAGGCCGATAACCTACCATGGGCATCATTGGCATCCAGCCTCGTAACCACCTGCCACTCCGTCTGTTGACCAAACTTGAAGCATTGCTTCCACCAGTTATGACGTTGGAGTCGAGCTGGATTTACAATGCCGTCCCAACCATGAGTATGGCCGCACCG
The DNA here is from genome assembly GCA_052143275.1 of Ktedonobacterales bacterium. Classification (GTDB taxonomy): domain Bacteria; phylum Chloroflexota; class Ktedonobacteria; order Ktedonobacterales; family JADMIN01; genus JAJPKE01. The sequence goes on from JBKQTH010000034.1 coordinate 7,516, forward strand.
GTTCTGGCCGTTGGTACCCACCGCATGAACTCCCACTTCTCTGTCTACCACGCTGGCAGTAAAAGCCGATGGCTGCGCGCGACTCCGCTCAGGCCAGATTGTCACTAGGCACGCTTGATCCTCTGGACCGGCGACGGCTGACCGCTCGTGCCTCGGCCTTGCTGCCTGCCGGCTCCGGCGTTCGTTGCTCCGGCAAATCCGCTACGTTGTCGCTTCCTTCCAGCGTAGCCAGAAATGCGCGCGCCAGAGCTGTAGCGGCAGTCCGGTCATCTGGAGCAAGCTGTCCATCGATCACCAGCCCGAGAAGGTACTCTTTCAGCGGCCTTAGCCAGGGACCAGGTCCACGTCCAAACAATTGCATCAGATCGTGCCCATCAAGCGGACTCTTCAGTGGCACACGCTCGGCCTCAGCAAGCAGCCAGCGACAACGAGCATCAAGCTCGTTGATGCGGGCGGCGGCGCGGCTCACCTTGTCTGGGCGATAACTGGTGATATCGGCACGTGACAGGTCCAGGAGATCAGGCAGCGCATCGCCGGCCTCAAGCATCAGGCGACGCACCGCACCATCAGTCCAGTCGGGCGCGTAAGAGTTGGCCCGCATATGCATGCGTACCAGCAGACTGACATGTTCAATAAACGGCCTGTCGAACTTTAGACGACGAAGAATATCTCTTGCCATATTTGCTCCGATTTCTTCGTGGCCAAAGAAGTGTATCTTGCCGTCCTCGACACTGCGGGTACGCGGCTTGGCGATATCATGCAGCAGTCCGGCCCAGCGAGCCGTCGGGCGAGGAGGTGTGCGATCCACCACCTTCAGTACATGATCATAGACATCCTTGGACCTGGCTGCGGCAGCCTCAGGCTTCTGGCTGACACCTCGCAATTCAAGGACTTCGGGAACGACGAAAGGCATCAGGTCCAGGTCTACTAGTAGTCGAATACCTAGGCTTGGTCTTTCCGTCAGCAATAGCTTGGTAAACTCGTCCCGAATACGCTCACGACTAATCTTCTCAAGAGTCGCAGCCTGCCGCCTCATCGCTCCTCTGGTTGCCGGCTCAATGGTAAATCCCAGTTGAGCAGCGAACCGCGCGGCGCGCAGCAGCCGCAATGGGTCTTCGTCGAAACGCCTCTCTGGATCATTGCCGACAGCACGGATCAGTCCGAGCTCCAGATCGCTACGTCCACCATAGGGGTCTAGAATTTGCCCGGTGAGTGGATCGCGCGCCATGGCATTGATGGTAAAGTCGCGGCGGAGCAGGTCATCTTCCAACGTGTCCCCGAACGTGACCTCAGGCTTACGTGAGTTTGGGTTGTACCGATCGCTACGATAGGTCGTAATCTCAATGATATCAGGAATCTCAGGGCTGCGCGACGGCTCGCCTGAGTTGCCAGATGCAGCGGAATCACGGGCAGCATGAGGCTTGGGATAGTGCAGCCGAACCGTCCCAAACTGCTCGCCGACGGTTACAATCGCCAGCGGCCGGGTCGGCGCGACTAGCCGCTTCACCTCATCTGGTCGTGCGTTGGTAGCGAGATCGGCATCCGCTACGGTATCGTGATGAAGCAGCAGATCCCGTACCGCGCCTCCCACCATATACAATTCGTAGCCCTGGTCACGGAACCGTTCCGCAAGGGTCAAAATTATCTCTAGCATTACGACAAATCTTCTTCATAGTAGATTGGCGCGCCCTGGCTCATGGTCAGCAGACCAAGCCGTACTCAAGCCTGTGTAGGACCCATGCCGTGATGGCTGGTCTAGACATGTGCCGCGTGCGCCAGGATCCAATCGGCCAGGTCAGCGTCAAGGGCCCCGCGCCCGGGTTCAAACTCAAAATCGTGGGCAAATCCGGGATACGTCTTCCACGTCTTATCCTTACTGCCCAGTTGCAGATAGCACTGCCGTGTCGCCGGCTGTACCAGGGTCTCGTCACCCTCGGTCTGGATGACAAGCGCGGGTGCACGCACTTTTCGAGCCTGCCCCAGCACTCTTTGCCGCATCAGCGTTATCTGATAAAGAAACGATTGGCTCTGGTGACGCACCCAGTAGCTATCGGCATTGAGCAAGCGAACAGCTTCCGGCGAGCGTGTCATCTCCTGAGTTTGAACGTCACGCACAAAGAGGCGATCGGAGCCGCTGATTCCGCCCAGCATTATGCCCGCCATTGCAGTTGGCTTCACCTTTACCGAATCCTTGATCCAGGGATTTATCAGGATCAGTCCATGGAGCCATGGAGTCTGCACTTGGGCGTCGGCAGCGGCCACATAAATGGCAAAGACACCACCCATACTGTGCCCACAGAGAAAAAGCGGCGCCTCGGGATGTAGCGACTTCACCCGGCCGAGGAAACTCTGAATGTCTCTCAGGTACATGGACCCGCGCCGCACGTGACCGCGCCCACCTCCCGAGCGTCCAAACCCGCGATGGTCATCCATGTACACGTTGAGCCCACGGCTATTCAATTCATTGCCCATGTCGATAAACCAGCCGGTATGCGCTCCCAGTCCATGCAGGAAGACCAGCACCGGGGCGTGGGGGTCGGCGACACGCCAGTGCCGATAAAACACCTCGGTTCCGTCGGCCATAACTAACGTGTCGGTTCCATAGCTGCCCGGAGGCGTGGCCTCCGGTATCCCCCAATCACCTACATTCTCTGCAATGTAGATAATCTCTTTTCCCATAGCAGGCTACCTTTCACAGCTTTGGGCCGGCATGCTCAGTGCGGCACCATTAAAAGCATTGCTGGAGAGCTGCTCACTTGGCTGGCGACTTCTCGGCCCGACTCTCACTAATCTCCTGGTCTATAGCTCGCCGTACTTTTTGGGCAAGTTGATGCCCGGTATCCAACTCACCAGCTAAGCGTATAGCCGCGGTAAGCAAACCATTTTTCCCGCCGGCAGCCAGCGCAGTCGGTGTCGTCAGATACTCTTCGACCGCCGCCGCGGCCAGCACCAGGGGATGGAAAGTATTGGGCTTCGCCCCGCGCACATCGTGGCTCGCCGCGGCGCTTCCGATGATTCCAGCCAGCGCGCGGGAGGAGTGGCCCATCTGCAGGTAGCGATGCGCAACTGCCACAGCGCTGGCACTGTCGCCGGATAGTAGCAGCTGCTCCAAGGTCCGAAGCATGCTGGCGGCAATGAGCCCACCCACCGGAGTCGAAGGGGCCGCACGCGACCCCTTCAGCGCCGCTGTCGAGCGGGCCGCACTCTGGGCCGCATTGACTGCGCTGGCAGCGGTGTACAGCAATGGCCAGATCCTTGGATCCTGAGTCTGGGTGGTGGCCACGTGTACCGAGTGGGTATAGAGCAGCACCTGCGCCGCTCGATATAATCCATCACTATCTCCGGCCGGCACACCATTCACCAGTTCGGCCGCCGCCAGCGAGATTCCCGCTGCGACTCCCATGGGCGTAGCGCCTTGCTTCAGCGCCTTCAAGGTAGCCTCACAGGCCTCCTCCGCGCTTCCGGCAACCAATGAGTTCTGGTAAGCGAGACCTGCGGCCTCTTCTGTGGGGATGGAGAGTCGGGTGCGCAGCCAGCCCAGATCGTGGCCGGGGGCCATAGCATACTGGCGAGCGGCATCCTCAACTGGTGTGCCGGGCGTAACCTCCACCATCAGCGGAGCAAACCAGTAGATGAAAGCCGGCATTTTATCGCCCCAGTCCGCCATGTCCAGCACGCGGCTGCCGGAGACCGCAAAGCTTAGCGGCCTGCCAACTTCGGGATATGAGAGTGCCAGAGTGGCGTAAATAGCAGTGAGCACGTTGCGATAGTCGGTTCCGGTAGCATAGTAGCCTCGCAGTATCCGGCGCACAGTGTCGACATCCTGTGACACCAGAGATTCGCGGAGTGCACCAAGCGGTCCATCCGCATTCTTCACATCTCGAGGCATGAGTGGCTCAGGCATAGCTGGATGCGGCTCGACCAGACCCTGTCCCACCCGGCCGGCCACCGCCACAAATCCCTGGGTTAGCGGAAGCGCCGGTGCCAGGGCACGCCGCTCATCTGCGCCGGGTTCCGGCCCGATGGGCACCCATCGCATCCACTCGGCCACACGTCCCGCAACTGAAAGGGTTGATAACGCATATCCATCTCCGCCGCCCCATGCCGCGGGAATGCCGACGTGTGCGGCCAGCTTCGTGGGAGGCACTTTCTGAGGACCAAGGAGAGCAAGCGTCTCGCCGATCATGGTATCTTCTTCGCCGGAGACGATACTCTCAAGCAGAGACGAAATGTCCGCGCTAACGATGGTGACCATACTGGTGTGTTGCTCCTTTGTGAAATCAACCGGTATCAGTTACCGGTACCCTGCTCGCCGTCGTGCAGAGCGCGTATTTCACTGTCAATGGCCGGAATGTCGGCGTATTCCTCGTCGGCAAGCTTATAAGCGCGCTGAATATATAATTCTGCCAGCCGTGAGCTATGTGCATCCGAGCCGATTACCGCATCCACCAACTGGTTGGCGCGGTACTTTTCGGGCAAGGTACGAGCAAGCCGGCGCATCGACTCCGTTACTTCATGCTCCAGCCGCTGGTCATGACCATCTCTGGCGTAGCCCAGTTGCCCCACCATGCGAGCCAATTCCGCTAAGCGATCTCGCTCGGAGAGCACTCCAGCCAGAACTTCCTCGATGTTCAGGTCATCGAGCGGTGTACCTTCGCTCGGTGGCGAAACCGCTGCCACCACCGGCCAATGCTGTGAATATTCGGCGAAAAGCTGCGCGTAGGACTGGCAGGCCTCGGCTGCATAGGTCATGCGCTGGCCATCGTCCGAGATAAAGATAGTGCCAATATCGCACAGATCGTCACCTCTGCGCTCCGCCAGCTGGCGCAACTGGGCAAGTGGCGGAGCATCTTCAAGTATAGGCGGTATCGGCACGACACTCATGGCCTGTGGATCGTGCAGCCCTTCCAGAGATAGCTGGCCGGCCAGCATGGGAGGTAGAAACTTGCCGATCGAGAATTGTATGGGTAAGACAACACAATAGGTTGCCAGCACTTGGTTGGGATCATTGCCAGCATGGGCATAAACAATTGCATGCCCGCGTGGCGCCTGAGGATCACCCAGGTCAAAGCTCAGCTGCATACCTGTCCCTCCTCATTATCATCAGCAGTACGTTGATGATTCTGCATGGCGCTCATCTCGCCGCGACAAGGCCTCACTCCACAACATGGTATCATACCCGCAGCGGTGTCTCCATGCAAGCAGCAGAACCTCTCCGTGTAGTTAAGACCAGCAAAGGAGTAACCATGCTCTTTCTCTTTGATATCGACGGAACGCTCCTACGCGGCATGCCGCCATTGCACCGGATGGCGCTCTGCGACGCCGCACTCCGGGTCTACGACGCACGCCTTACACCCACTGAGCTGGGACAGACCGCGGGAATGACCGATAGGTTGATCATCAGCCGTTCGCTACGTCTCACCGGTATCTCGGAAGCTACCATTAATGCCAATTTGTCCCTTTTTTGGCGAGAGGCAGCCGCCGCTTATGAAGAACGGCTAGCTGTGTTAGATCTCCGGCCCTACCATACTCCCTATGCCCAGTCTACGCTGGATTGGCTGCGGGCGGCTGGCGCCTTCCTGGGCCTGGTAACCGGTAACATGCAGTCGATTGCTTGGGCGAAGCTAGATGCCGCGCAGCTATCAGAGTATTTCATCGCCGGCGGTTTCGGCGATGAAGCAGAGGAACGCGAAAGATTGCCGCCGCTCGCTCTCGCGCGCATGGAAGAGGGCTGCAGCCGGAGCTTTCACTCCGAGCCAATATTTGTAATCGGTGACACCCCTGACGATGTCCGCTGTGGAGCGGCCTGTGGTCTATCTACCATCGCCGTGGCCACCGGACCAACCCATGCGCGTGAAGAGTTGCAGGCGGCCGGCGCCAATTATGTCATCGACGATCTAAGTGAGCTGGCATCGCTCCCACTCCTCGCGGGAACGAGCGTCCTTCTCTAGTCTAGCGTCCCTCTCTCGTCTATGGATGGGGCCGGCTACCCAGGCTAGTCGCCGTATTATCCTTCGCTGGGGTGTTGCCAGCGCGCTGTACCCAAGAGACAGGTACGCAGAATCCCTAGCACCGCCGGCGCATCACGTATATCACCGCTTTCGATCTTTTCAATCTCGACAATTGTTCCTTCCCACTCATTGTCCAGTGCCTGCGATGCATCTTACCGCACATCTCGCATCGATCATATGATATGGTGGAAGCAGCGTCACGGCCAGCTAGTGCCGCTGGCCCGATCACCGACCAAGATTGGGAGCGACTCGTATAGAAGCGCAAACACTACTGCAGCCACTCTAAGGGGACAGAGCCTTGCCAGAGCAAGCGTCTGAAATAGATGATATACCGTGTACTGCTGAGATAGACACACTGGTTGAACCGGCGGAGCTGCTCAAGGAAGGCCGAATACCCGGGAGTCCAGCGTACGATAGCGATACCACTCCGGGAATCGGCTGGCTTACCGCCACTGGACTTGCCGAAGGTGGACTGCTGGCGGATGTTGGTATAGTGCTTGATCTCGCCTCTATTTATCTTCCTCTGGTGGGAACCATACTCTCGTTTGCGGTCCCAACTCCGTTTGCCATCCTCATGCTTCGGCGGGGCACTCGAGTTACATTGCTCGCGGCAGCGGTTGCCACATTTCTCATTACCGTGCTCAGCGGCCCTCACTTTGGCTGGCGCATGGGTCTCGAAGCCATCTTGGGTCTACTACTGGGCTGGGCGATGCGCTCGCGTATGCGCCCTATCTTGGCCTTTGCCGGAGGGACGCTGTTGGTGGCCGCCGTCACCTTCGTGGCCGCTCTAGGTGTTATCCTGGTAACCGGTCTTCCCATCTCCGATGTCGTAAGTGAGTTACGTAACGCCATGGCATCTGCAGCTGGGCTGGTAGCCGCCGGTGCTGCCGCCTTCGGCTTCGAGAGCCAATGGCTTGCCATCCGCCCTTCGCTGGTTGCGGTGGGTCTCCTGGGACTACACGTGTGGCCGATACTCCTTTTTCTGACAGTTGCAGCCAGTGCCTTTCCAGTAGTCGCTTGCTACTATGCGCTGGCCAATGCCACTGCTCAGGTTTTGGGACATGACGTCCGGGCATTTCCTCCGCGTAGCTTCATGCATATAGTACGGTTGGTAGTACTGCTAGTTACTCTGCCTATTGCTTTACCGCTGCGGGCACTGGGCTGGCTGCTCCACCAGGTCCACAAGGATCAGAAAGTCGAGAGTGGGAGCCCTGAGGATGATTAATGTAGGGGTAACCAGGAGTAGCCAAGCATGGAGCCGCCGGTGATTACGCTTGATGATGTCACATACTACTATCTTGGTTCTGATATAGGCGCGCCGCCGGTCGCCAACCACCGACCGGCCCTGGACGGAGTCACTTTACAGATCAACCGAGGTGAGTATATCGCACTGCTGGGACACAACGGCAGTGGGAAATCTACGCTGGCACGGCTCTTCAACGGGCTCTATCTCCCGACTAGAGGACAAGTATTGGTCGCCGGATTGGACACACGCGTGGCCTGGGCGCGCAAAACCATACGTGAGCTGGTAGGGATGATCTTCTCCGACCCCGATAACCAGATCATTGCCACTGTGGTCGAGGATGATGTGGCCTGGGGACCGGCGGCACGCGGTTGGTCGCTAACCCAGATCCATGAGCGAGTCGACCGGGCGCTGTCAGCGGTAGGCCTGGAAGAGTTGCGGCGAGAGTCGCCTTCTCAGCTCTCTGGCGGGCAGCGACAACGTTTGGCTATCGCTGGCGTGCTGGCGCTTGAGCCTGAATGTATCGTAGCCGACGAGCCCACCGCTCTCCTGGACCCGCTGGCCCGTTATGAAGTGGTTAGCCTGCTTCATGATCTGTGCCGCAGACGGGGGCTAACCATCATTCACGCAACCCACTTACTCGAAGAAGCTGCGCTCTCGGACCGGATTATCGTGCTGGACTGTGGCCGCATCTCTCTCACCGGTACGCCGGCGCAAGTTTTCGCCGATCTCGACCGACTGCGTGGACTACGTCTCAATATACCGGACGTTGCGCTGCTGGCCGAGCAGCTGCGCGCTCTTGGTGTGGCCCTACCGGAGGATGCCCTTACCCCCGAGGCCCTGATTTCGGCATTGGAGTCGCGTGCCGCGCAAGTTGGAGGGGGGCACCTTTGAGCATCGTGGTAGAGAACCTTACCCATATCTATGATGACCATACTCCTGCCGCCCGAACCGCGCTGCACGACGTCAGCCTCCGTATTGAGGATGGTTCGTGCACGGCAATTGTAGGGGTTACCGGCTCAGGAAAATCGACTCTAGTGCAACATTTCAATGGGCTGCTGAAACCCACGGCCGGACAGGTTCAGATAGGCGACATAGTAGTCTCCAGCGAGCGGTCGCTTGGTCGAGATCTAAGGCGCCTACGGCGTGAGGTAGGGTTATTGTTTCAGTTCCCCGAAACTCAGCTCTTTGCTCCGACGGTCTACGATGATGTCGCCTTTGGGCCACGACAGCTAGGCGTTAGCGAACCCCGTCTTCGCCGGCAGGTGACCCACGCTCTAGCTTCAGTGGCGCTGGACACCAGCAGCGCCTTTCTGGAGCGTTCGCCTTTTGCGCTCAGCGGCGGCCAGCGTCGTCGCGTGGCGATAGCTGGCGTGCTGGCAATGCGCCCACGGGTACTGGTGCTTGACGAGCCCAGTGCGGGGTTGGATGCCGAGGCACGAGACGAACTGTATGCCCGCCTGGCCGAACTTCGCCACACCGATGGCTTGACCCTGGTATTTATCTCGCATGACATGGCGGAGGTCGCCGCCCTTGCCGATCTGGTATTTGTCATGGATGCCGGATGCCTCAAATTCTCCGGCACTCCCGAGGATATCTTTCGCCATCCCGGCGACCTCATTGCCTGCGGGCTCATACCGCCGCCGCTGGCCCAGGTAATCATGTTGGCCAATCTGCGTGGATGGAACATTGAGCCCGACCACTTCACACCGGAGTGCGTAGCTAAGGCGCTGGCAGATCACCTGCCGCACTGCGATGGCAAGTCGCCGGAGCATGTGTCGTGAAGGCTGGAACTGGCTGGCAACCATTTTCCGCCGGCAACGTAGGGGGTAAAAAGTGCTGAACAATCTTCCGGTTGGAATCTATATACCTGGCCAGACACCTGTGCACCGGCTGCGCGCTCGTACCAAGCTCCTGGTGCTGATCTGGATGGCGCTCCTGTGCTTTCTGGCTAATCACCGGACTTTTCACTATGGAGCCTACATAGCGGCCTTTAGCTTAATAGGGCTTGGACTACTGCTAGCACAGGTAAACCTGCACTATATCTGGAAGCGTATGCGACTTTTGGTGATACTCCTCTTGATCGGCATACCCTTTTCGCTGATGTTTACTCCCGGAAGTACCTGGCATACGTTCGGTCCGCTCATGCTTCACTTCGACCAGTTGCTCGGTCTGCGAGATGTCTCGCTTGCGCTGGGTCCGGTGGTGGTAACCTACGATGGCATTTGGTTCGTGATTTCATTTGGCGCGATCTTTTTGCTGCTCTATCTAGGCTCGCTGACCCTCACGCTGACTACCACGCCGGTGGCTCTGGCAGAAGGCATCATGTTGCTTCTACGTCCCTTGCGCCGGCTGGGACTTCCAGTTGAGGAATTCGGGCTTATGACAATGGTTTCGCTCCGCTTTATCCCGGTGCTTATACAAGAAGCCGAGCAACTGATGAACGCGCAAATTTCGCGCGGAGCCGACTTCACCACTGGCTCTATAGGCGCCCGCATTAGACGGCTGGGAAGTCTGCTGGTACCCCTGATTCAGGGAGCCTTGCGCCGAGCTGGTAACCTCTCATCGGCGCTCGAGGCCCGAGGCTACGGCACAACCGGGCAGGCCACTCTACTGCATGAAGGCCCGCTGCGACTGGCGGACTGGGCGGTGCTTCTGGGCGTGCCGCTGATTACCGGGCTGGCCTACTGGAAGTTACTGTGAAAGCCCTGTATCTATCTGCGGATTGAGGGCCCTGCGCCGTCTGCGCCGTCTGCGGCGTATGCGGCTCTTTCATGTACAGAGCGTTACCTCCACCGAAACCCTGAATCTCGGTAAAGTTCGACTGTACCCAGCTGCTAAATCCGGGGATCAAATCGAAGCGACCGCTGGCAAAAAGTATGACCCGTATATCATATTTGCTGATAACAGCCTCCACTTCGGAGGCGGTAAGGTAGCCACTGAGAATGCGCACCTGTGAGGTGTCGACCAGCTGTGGAGGAACATTCCGGTCGGCCAGTCCAGCAATATACTGATCATCGCTGGCCACCAGATCGCCGGGAAGAGTTGCTGCCTGCAGGGCTGATGCCATCTCCACACTCGCCTGCGGCAGTGGGGTTACGGCGTCCCGGTGAGCGCCGACCCCGCCGATGAGCAGGGTTAGCAGCAGCACCGCCGCCGTGAGCAGTACATACATCTCATCAGGTGTCCACTCCCCCATACGAGGAATGCTCAGCCTGGGTAGCCCAGTTGTAGCCGGCTGGTAGTGATAGAGAATTAAGCTGGCCAGCAGAACTAGCGGCGGAACGAGCAGAATGCGGTCATGGTCGAAGAGGGGCTGCTCCCTTAGCAGAAAGGCAAAGCAGGCCAGGAACCAGAGCAGCGGCGGTAGAATGACCCAGGCACGCCGGGAAATAGCGACCAGGCACGAAACCAGGGCCAGGAGGGCCAATGGATACTCGGAGGGAAGGTCTAACAGCAGCTTTACGTTATAGCCCAGGGTCCTTGCCGCATACTGGCTAGCCGCCAGGTGGTACCGGATGACCTGGTCGTAGAGAGTGCCCCAGCTTCCAACAAACGGTAGCAAAACCACCAAAAAGGCCAGCAGGCTACCGGCGATCAGCAAGCCAAGATCTTGCAGAATTGGAGCTAGGGCAGGCTTAAGCGTGTCCCAGCCGCGAAAGCGCAGACGATTCCCCTCAATGTACCAGGCTGCAGTCACTGGAGCAAGCAGGTAGAGAACGATTGGGATCAATACGAAGGCATCAAACAACTTGACCAGGATTCCGAGACCTAGCGCCACGCCTCCCGCCAGAACCAGGAAGTGTCGGCGCGCACTTTGCGATGGCAGCGAACGCGAAGCTGCTACCACCAGCGCTAGAGCCACTAGCTCCCAGGCCAGCGAAGGCGCCTCAGCCTGGAGTGTATACGATTCTTTCAGGTAGAAGGGATCTAGAGCCAGCAGAGCCAGCGCCAACAACCCAACCCAGCGGCCGCCGATCATACGGGCGGCGAAATAGACGGCGACAAGGCCCATGAGCGAGTACAGCGCAATTGCCAGACGCGCCGCCGCCAGAGTCGGGCCCGAGAATAAAGCGAAGAGGCGGTATAGTGGGTAGATCGAGAGCAGGAAGAAGGGGGGCTGCGAGCTAAAGATGCTGGTAAAGAGCGGGTAGCCGTTGCTCATAGCTCGCAGCGATTGCCAGTATACGCCCTCGTCGTAGTCGGTTTCGATACCACCTAGCGGCAGCAACCGCAGTGCCAGGGCAATGACGCAGAGCAAGACTGCCAGACGCGCGGAAATAGGCACCCGAGCAAACCAGCCCACCAAGCTAGAGGCGGATGATTTCTTAGCTACACTGCTGGTCTGGCTCACTATTAGTACTCTCTTTTCTGTGACATCAGCCTAATGGTGGTGGGCTCGGACTATACCCGGGTGTCAATCGGGGTAGGAACAGTACCAAACTCAATCACTAGCAGGTCCAGGGCCATTTCAGGGGTCATCTTGCTGCGTTTCAGCGAGGAGTCGATGTCCCTTAGCCGGCGGTGCGTGGCCTCGAGCTCTGCAATCGAAAACTGGCTCGCTATCGGCAGCAGTTTCTGGACCAGGAACGGAGCCAAGCCCGTGGCCTGCGCAATGGCCGGTGTGCGCAGTCCTCGCTCAGCCAGCGCCTGTATCTGGATCAGGGATCGAGTCTGTCCAGCCGTAAGAGCCACGATACCCAGTGGGGACTCGCCATCTTCCAGCAGCTCATGTAACAATGACAGCGCGCGCCTGTGGCTGCGTCGCGAAAGGGCATCGGTGAGATCAAAGATGCGCGTCTTCTGCAGTACCGGCGTAAGTGCCCGAACATGCTCTATGCCGATGCATCCATCCGGCCCCACGTAGGTGCCGAGCTTTTCAATCTCCACCGCCAGTACCCGCAAGTTGTCGCCGCCTTCCTGCGCCAGAATGTGCGCCGCCTCTCGAGTCAAATCTCTACCAGCGGCTCGAGCCCGCTTCATCAGCCAGGTTTCCAGCTCCATTCCTCGCGGGCTGTTATAGACTTGCACCTTACCGTGGCTCTTTGCGACCTTCACCAGTGGACTTGAGGCGTCGAGTACCTCTCCTGTAATAACTACCAGCAGGGTTGACTCGGGCATCTGTGGGATATGGTGTGCCAGAGCCTCGGTAAAGGACCTGTGGTCTAGGGGCGTAGATTTTCGCTTCCTCACCACCGCTTTGGGTAAACCCTCGACCACCACCAGGCGACGGCTGGAAAAAAACGGCAACGTGTCGCAGGCGGCCAGAATCGACTCCACGCTGCTCTCTATGCCGCTGAAGGTGTCGATGCTAAAGGCCAGGTCCGGCTCCGCCTTTAGCCGGGCTAGCTCTTCATGAGCAGTAAACTCATCGGGACCATGCAGCAAAATGAACATTATGCCGGCTTCCAGACCTGTACTGTTTTGTCATTGCTGGCCGAGGCGATCAGGTGACCGTCCCGGGACCAGCGTACCGCATTCACCGAACCGATTGGCACATTGTCGCTCGTTTGGCCGGTTGTCATGTGACCGTCGTAGGTCAGGATCCGCCTACCGGAATCAGGATTCCAAACTTGAACCGTCTCATCCTGGCTTCCCGTGGCTACCAGCCCATTGCTGCCGGACCAGTGGATGCAGTTGACCGACTCGGTGTGGCCGGTATAGGTAAAGAGGGTCTGGCCGGTTCCGCCATCCCAGATCTGGGCGGTGGTGTCGGCGCTGCACGAGGCCACACGGCTGGAATCGGCTGCCCATGTGACGCCGAGTACCTCACGGCTATGATTCCAATAGAAAACAGGGTGGTCACCGGTTAGCGCATCCCAGACCTGAGCCGAGTAGTCGCCGCTTCCGCTGGCGAGCCGTTGACCACTGGGAGACCAGGCGACTGTCGCTACATAACGAAGATAATGGCTTCGCGAATAGACGAAATGGCCGCTGGTGGCTTCCCAAACCTGCACGGTACGATCGTTGCCGCCGCTTGCGATATAGATGCTGTCGGGCGACCATGAAAGGTCATCCACGTCACCCGTGTGTCCTTTGTAGGTACAGAGAAGTTTTCCGGTAGTGGAGTCCCAGACCTGAGCGGTGGCATCGGCGCTTCCGGAGACGATTGTCTTACTATCCGGCGACCAGGCTACAGACCAGACGCGCGCCGAGTGACCAGTGTAGGTATACGCGTGCGCTCCAGTGGCGGCATTCCAGATTTGCACAGTTTTGTCATCGCTGGCTGAGGCTATATTGCTGCCATCAGGTGACCAGCTCACCTCGTTTACTGCGGCCGAGTGCCCACGGTAGACCAAAAGCGGTGTAGAAAGAACCGCTCCCCCCCGCACTGCGGGTGGAGTGGACTGGTTCTGTGGCTCCGTTTTCCCAAGCAGAGCACAGCCAGTCAAGCCAGCAAAGGTAGTTGTCAGCGCAAGTCCGGCCGCTCCTTTGACCGCTACTCTCCGGGAGAAGCGCAGGCCAACTTTATCCATTTGACTTTCTCACCTACAAGAGACCTGGTGGAGTTACCGAACTGGATCAGGTACCGCCGTGTCGGGGGCTTCGGCCATCTGGCCAAACGCCATACGGGTCAGCTTACGTGGTGGATCGAGTACCATGCTCCAGAAGCACTGCCCAATATAGGACGTAACCGGTAGCCGCTCAGGTTTCTTTTCTTGGCCGCCGTCAATGGTGCGCTTGTTGAGTATGGCCTGGCGCAGGTCAGCGGCGGTCTCGCCAGGGAACAGCGTGTAGCCCGCGCCAATGTGCTGCCAGAAATGGGCGTCGCTGCTGCCGATAGCGGCAAATCCCCACTGCTGATTGAGTTCACGCACCTGAGACCGCACCCACGCGTTAGCCGGTGATGGATTGTAAAGCTCAATGCCGTCTATGGGATAGCCCCGACGCAGAAGCTCCTCGATTTTCTTCCGGCTCAGGCTAGGCACTAGACGTCCCATGGGATGAGGAATGATACAGAGGCCGCCCTGCTCCTTGATGGCATCGATTGCGCCTTCTACATGGATGAGGAACTTCACCGGTCGCTTCATAAAGAGGCCCAGGAAATGGCCCTCTCGAGCAGTTACCTCGCAGCCCCAAATCATTTCGATATCGCTTCCCTCACGGTCGATGATCTCCTGTACCCTCTTGGCGCCCTCCATGTGGTCGTGATCGGTAACGGCAATCACACTGAGACCGCGACGCTTGGCTTCTTGCAGCACTCGCCGCGGGCTGGCGGTGCCATCACCTAGATTAGTGTGCAGATGCAGATCCGCCTTGTGGAGCTTGTTGCCTGCCCTATCCGGTTGCTCGCCCACAAGATCGGAAGCAGTCATTGAAACTTCACGCATATATAGTAACAGTGTGCCTTTCTCTGGTAGTAATCCAGGGTGACAGCTCGGCCGGTATGGGCTGGCTCTTTGCCAATGACCGCCAGACCCACCACCTATTGTACCCCATTCCTAGACCGTGCCTAGTTGTTCATGGTACATGAGTGCCCAGACATCTGCAAGGTCCAGACATCTGCAAGGTATAGAAATGAGTAAATTTATTCGAGGGTTGTATACACCGTTTGGTCATGGTATACTGGCCGCGAAGATGCGAACAGCGTCTTCTACGTGTGAATGGGGATCACACGTACGTTCATAAACGCTCGTCGGTGGCCTGCATGGGTAACACGTCAGCCTCGAATACTGGGACGGTGTCCCTCAGTTCTCCCCCACAGCGTTCTGTCCCCTTAGTAGGGTATGCCCCATTATCAGTTATGGGACAACATTGGTTCATTTGCTAGAGGCGTGAATGAGCCGCAAGAGAGGAAACCAAGTTTGGCCACCGATCAGACACTGCGGTGTCGCGAATGCGGCCGTGATTTCATTTTCACGGTTGGTGAGCAAGAATTCTATGCCAGTCGCGGCTTGATGAACACCCCGTCTCGCTGCCCCGAGTGCCGAGCCGCACGCAAGGCGTCTATGTCCGGAGGCTCCTACGGAGGCGATCGCGCCCCCCGTCAAATGTATACCGCAACTTGCTCCTCGTGTGGTGGCGAGGCACGCGTGCCGTTCCAGCCACGAGGCGACAAGCCGGTGTACTGCAGCAACTGTTTTCAGCAGACTGGCGGTAGCAGCCGAAACAGCGGTGGCTACGGCTCGCGCTGGTAAGTCCATTCACGCCTGGTAGGCAGGTATTATGCGCGCTCGGACCTGTACTTGGTCCGAGCGTTTTTGCTTTATGCAGTGAGGTATCGCATCAGTGAAATATCAGTGGCTGGTTCTGGATGTGGACGGCACCCTTCTCGATTCACAGCACGTGCTGCGGCCGCGGGTGTCGGAGGCGGTGGCGGCCGCCGCAGCTGGAGGGCTGAAGGTGATACTGGCGACCGGCAAGCTACTTGGCTCAGTGCAACCTTTGCTGGACCAGATGCAGATCAGTGGGCCGCAGATAGTGCTTAACGGTGCCGCTATCTGCGATAGCGTAACCAGTAAGCCGATACGCTACTGCCCGCTGGCGATGCCGGCCCGTATAGCTATTATCCAGAAGGTTCGCGGCTACAATCCTGATGTGCTCGTCTCCTGTTTTGGGCTGGATACGATCTACATGGATACGCTGCATCCACGAAGGCATATCTTCGATGAGTATGGTGAGAAGCCGCCGGTGCTGGTGCCGGACCTCCTCTCCTCCGACCTCCCGGCCACAGCTAAAGTCCTGGCACACGGCGACATCGCCGAGCTGGCAACCTTACGCCAGGTCATGCGGGACGATCTCCCGACTGGAGCCACCATGACCAGCACAACCGCCGACTTCCTCGAGTTCTTTGATTCAGAGGCAGGCAAAGGAATAGCAATGGCTGATCTTCGCTTACGGTATGGAATCACCAAAGAAGCGGTGATTGCCATAGGTGACGGTGATAACGATGTACCCTTGCTGGCCGAAGCGGGTCTGGCGATTGCGATGGCCAACGGCACACCGGCGGCGCGAGCGGCGGCCGTGCGCATTGCTCCCAGCAACGACCAGGACGGCGTTGCCGTGGTTCTTGAGGAGCTGCTGGCTGAAGAAGCCAGGTCAGATCGCTAAGCCTTGTAGCCAAACCGGCGTAGAAGTACTTTGCGCTCGGAGATATCCTCCTCAGTTTCGATCCCTTTGGTATGGTAGCCATCGACGACGCCAAGGATACCCCGTCCTTGCTCGGTCTCGGCGACAATTACTTCAACGGGATTGGCGGTGGCGCAGAAGATGCCGCAGACTTCCTGGACTCGGTGAATGGCAGGCAGCACATTGATAGGGTAGCTGTTGCGTAGGAGTATCAGAAAGGCATGTCCGGTTCCCAGCTCGAGCATGATGTTGCTGGCGAGTTTGGTGAGCTCCTCATCAGTTCCGCTCCAGCGGACCAGTGCGGGCCCTGAAGCCTCACAAAACGCCAGCCCAAATTGTATGCCCGGTACCGAGTTTATCAGCGCTTCGTGTAAGTCTTCAACCGTCTTGATGAAGTGACTCTGCCCTAGAATCACATTGATGTCTTCCGGCGTACGCAGTGGAATGACTTTTAGCTCCATATCAGCAAGCTCCCCCGGGGATTATCCGTCGAACAATCTGGAAGTTGTGTCTCACGCCCGCATCTCGGGGGAGTATACCTCGGGCGGATCCAACTGCTCAAGAACCAGCTTGCAGGAAATCCGGTGGCAGCGCCAGAGAGCGGTATGGATTATGCCTGGATTATGTCTCTAGGTAGCAGCGGTGACTGGCTTTTATCTTCTTCTGTCTCCTATCTCGGTTGACTCAGTAAGTGCACAGTGCCATAATAGCAGCGATTACGGGCCAAGGATACAGGTTGCGCCACACTACGCGCAGAGCAGCGAGAACTATGCAGTATACGGAAAGCGTAGCCCGGACGAGGTCTGGCGTCGGAGAATCCGGGCAGGCGCCAAAAACCACAGTTGGCATATCAGTGGTTGTACCCGTCTACAACGAACGGGAAAGCTTGCAGCTACTCTACGACGCTCTGACCAAGGAACTTCAGAAAATCGCCGTACCTTATGAGATTATCTTTGTCGACGACGGCAGCAGTGACGGCTCCTTTACCACGATTTCGCAGCTGCATGAGCAAGATAATCATGTACACGCCATCCGTTTTCGGCGCAACTTTGGTAAGACGGCTGCGCTGGTCGCCGGCTTCCAACGTACGGCCGGAGAGGTGGTTTTTACGATGGATGCCGACCTGCAGGACGATCCCACCGAGATTCCCAAGTTCCTGGATAAGCTGGCTGAGGGCTATGATCTCGTCAGCGGGTGGAAGTATCCGCGCCATGACCCTATCACCAAGACGCTGCCGTCGTTCATCTTCAATCGTATGCTGGTTGCTACCACCACCGGCGTCAAGCTGCATGATATCAACTGCGGATTCAAGGCCTATCGCCGTGAGATCATTGAAGATATCAAGCTGTACGGCGAGCTGCATCGCTTCATTCCGGTTCTGGCGAAACAGCGCGGCTTCAATATCACCGAAGTCAAGGTACACCACCATAAGCGCAAGTTCGGAAAGTCCAAGTTCGGCGCCCGGCGCTTCTTCCGCGGCTTTCTCGATCTGCTTACGGTGCTCTTCCTGATGTCCTATCTGCGCACGCCGCTGCGGCTGTTTGGCGGACTGGGACTGCTTTCCGTGCTGGCCGGCCTCGCGGTGGAAATTTACATCGTGGCCGACCGTTTCCTGCCGTTTGGCTCGCACGAGGCCATCCACAATCGTCCACTACTCTTTGTAGGAATTATGTTGCTCATATTCGGCGTCAGCTTTATCCTCACTGGATTGCAGAGCGAGATGATCCGCCACTTTGCCTACCGGCCTGAGGAGGAATACAGTGTCAGGCAGGTGCTGGATTGAGCTCGCCACATGACGGCTTGCAGAAGCCGGCTCCCAGTTCAGCAGCCACCAGTGTTGGGGCGGGCGCGGTGCGTGTAAATCGACTGCTGAGCAGGGTATCTGAGCTATTCAGGCGCTACAAGACGCTGGTGACGGTGGTGGTTCTGGCGCTCATCGCGGTATTTCTGGGCACCGGTGTCTGGAGCAGCTGGTCAACACTGTCGCATTATCACTGGGAGGTCCGGTGGTGGCTCTTTGTTGCTGCATTCCTGTTGCTCGTCACCCAGGAGTTGTCGTACGCGTTCATCTGGCGCGGTATACTGGCTCGTCTGGGAAGCCGGCTAGACATCGTCTCCAGCCAGCGCATCTACCTTGGGGCCGAGTTTGTTCGCTACATACCAGGTAATGTCTGGCACGTCATCACCAGGGTGCTCTGGGCGGAGCAGCGGGGTGTGCCCAAGTCGGTGGGATTCGCCAGCATGGTGGTCGAGCTGGCCACCAAGATCACCGGAGCCGCGCTCATCTTTGTCCTGAGTCTCTTTTTCTGGCCAAGTGTCGGAGCGCTGACCACACGGCTGAATATCCCACATGAGCTGCTAGCTAGCGCGGCGGCTATCGCGGTCCCGCTACTGCTTGGAGGTCTCTATCCGCCAATCCTGCAGGCGACCCTGAACTTTATCCTGAGGAAGCTGGGACGGGAGCCTATTAGAATCACACTGCACTATGGCGACATCTTGCTCATCACGGCGTTCTGGATGATGAGCTGGCTCGTCGCCGGCGCCGGGTTCTATCTCCTCATCGAGTCGATCGCCAACATCCCGGTTTCTCCGGCAGGGCTGGCGGTGGCGATCGGCATCTATGCGATCGGCTGGGACGTAGGCTTTTTATCCTTTGTCACGCCCAGCGGCCTTGGCTTTAGGGAAGCCGCCATTATTGTGCTGCTAACCGCTTCGAATCTGGTACCAAGTGTAGCCATCGCCACTGTGCTGGCGTTTGTCGCCCGCCTGCTGGCTACGGCCTCTGAATTGCTCTGCATCACTATCGCTCACATTGCCCCAGGAGCGCCGGCTCCGCCGCAGGCAGATCTCGTAAAGCACGCTCAGACGGAACTGCCCTAAATAAACCTCAGCCCACCCAAACACTTGGGACTCAGGAATCGATGCTCACCAGCGTGATGTCAAAGATCAACGTGGCATTAGCAGGTATCGTAGGCGGCTCGCCCTGTGACCCGTAGCCAAGCGACGGAGGGATAATAAGCCGGCGCACGCCGCCGGGCTTCATGCCGATCAGGCCCGTGTTCCACCCGGATATCACTTGGGCCTGTCCTACGTTTTGCACTTGGTAGGTGCCGTTGCCGCCATGCAGGTAGGAGCTATCGAAGAGTTTGCCGTTAGATTGTAGCCAACCATGGTAGATCACGGTCACATTATCTCCGGACTTTACCGCTGGACCACAACCTACTTTGACATTAATGTACTTCAGGCCACTACTGGCGTCGATGGTGGCGCCGGTGACCTTGGGAGGTGAGGAGGGCGGCTTTAAGGCCGGGACCGGTCCAACTGGCGTAGCGGTGGGCGCCGGGCAGGCGGAGGCCGTCTTCGGGGTGCTGGAATGGCCGGCCTGGGCAAAGGGATTGTGAGTGACCAGGAGGGTCACAACGCCAGCAATGAAGACGCAGGCGACAAGAATCTCAAATATACGAGTACGGCGCCGGCGCTCGTAGGCACGCCGTGCGGCTCGTGCCTGGCGCTTATTGAGCGTCGTTCTGATGGTGGTTGTGTTGGCGGCTCCGGTTGAACGAGACTTACTGGTCGGTGACTGTGACGGCATCTGCTGGCGATCCCTTCCCCCTCACATGAAACGCGGAAAGTATAGCGAATGTATTGCCTTGCCAGTATACCGCTCACCGCTCTCGGCGCGCAACCATGGTGAGGCGGGTGGTGCAAGTCATGCAGAAATGCCACATTGAGAATACTGGCAATCTGTCCAGTGCTTTTGGGGTGCCTATCGCAGTAAGCTGAATGGATAGGTATATCTTTCGTTTCACTCACATCCACTGTTAGGATAGTACTCTAATGAAGAAACCGGCTTACAAATGGGTGGCACTGGCAGTTACGACAATTGGCTCGCTCATGGTCGCGATTGACTCGACGATAGTGATTTTAGCACTACCTAATATGCTCCAGGACTTGCACTCCAATTTGGTGCGCATGACTTGGGTGATCATTGGCTACCTCCTCGTCAACACTGTCCTTTTGCTGACCTTTGGCCGCATGGCTGACATGTTTGGCCGTGTACGGCTCTACAACCTCGGCTTTGTGGTCTTCACTGTTGGATCAGTGCTCTGTGGTCTTGCCCAGAGCGACACTATGCTCATTGCCTCGCGCTTTATACAGGGAGCCGGAGGCGCCATGCTCGCGGCCAACGGCATGGCAATTATTACCGAGGTGTTCCCAGCGGAGCAACGTGGTCAGGCTATGGGCTTCAACGCGGTCACCTGGGGGCTTGGGAGCATGCTCGGCCCAGTTCTGGGCGGAATTATCCTGGCATTTAGTTCATGGCGCTGGATATTTCTGGTAAACTTACCGATCGGCATCGTGGCCACTCTAGCGGCCTACCTCTTGCTCCACGATACGGCGCCCACCCCAAAGGGCGAGCGCTTCGACCTGGTTGGTGCTCTGCTCTTTAGTGTGGGGTTGGTTGCGTTACTGCTTGGCATTACAGGTGGTATTGGACCGGGCTGGATCTCTCCAGGGATCCTCACGCTTTTCGCCATTTCCCTGGCGTGTCTGGTAGCATTCGTCATACGAGAGCGCCATGTTGCCTATCCCATGCTTGATCTGCACCTGTTCGACAACCACCAGTATGCGTTCTCAGTCGCGGCGGCGGCGTTGCAATCCCTCTCGGTCTTCGCCGTCAACTTCCTGCTGATCTTTTATCTGCAGGGCGTGCGGGGCTACAGCCCTCTCATCGCCGCACTGCTCATTCTGCCGCTGCCGGTGGTGACCTCGATTGTCGGGCCACTGAGCGGGCGCTGGGCGGACCGGAGAGGCGGCACCATGCCGGCAACCATGGGGTTGGTGGTGCAATGCACGGCACTGCTGCTGCTGGTCTTCTTGCGGCCGGCAACACCATACGTAGTGCTGGGAGTGGCACTGGCTTTGCTGGGCCTTGGCGGCGGGCTCTTCTGGTCGCCTAATACCAGTATTACTATGGGGGCGGCCCCCCGTAACCGGCTGGGCGTAGCTTCAGCAACACTCAACACTATGCGCAATCTGGGCATGATGTTCAGTTTTGCTTTGGCCCTGGCAGTGGCAGCCGCGGCCATGCCGCCTGCGACCATGAACGCCGTCTTCCTGGGGACAGTCGGGCGCCTTGACTCTTCCATATCCGCCGCATTTACCAACGGCATGGGACGGGCATTCCTGGCATCAGCCGCGATAAGCGGTATAGCCATACTCTGCTCGTCACTACGCAATCGCCGGCACCTGGCGGCGTCCTCGCGCCGTACTTCCATCAGTCCTGCGGACAGTAGCGACAGGTTGCAGGTGGTAAGTAAACGCTAGAGCTGCGATTGCCTATGCTGGCACGATGAAATGTGGTTTCAACCGGTATCTCCGGTATCTGTGGTGGGTGGCGGCAGCACAAACCGCTGCGCCGGATGTTGCCGGTTAGCTGCCGCCTGGCTTCTAAGTCGCTCAACAGACGTCTCGGGTACGAATCGCCCACCTAGCGGAGTTGGGTGCATGTTCGGGCCATGGTAGTCACTGCCGCCGGTGGGGATGAGCTGGTGTTTCTCCGCCAGTTCTAGGAGCCGCTGGACCGTCTGGTGATCATAGTCTCCGTAGTAGCACTCCAGCCCCTGCATTCCAGCGGCCACCAGAGGCACGATGACTCGCTCCTCAGCATGAGGTATATTGGCCACGATGCCGGCAGGGTGCGCCAGTACTGGTACTCCATAGGCGCTACGAACCAGTCGCACAGCATTTTCAGGGGAAAGCTTGTATCGCGAGACGTACCCTGGGCGTCCTGGACCAATCCACTTGTCGAAGGCTTCGCCCACATCCGGCGCGTAGCCGGCCTCGATGAGTGCGCGTGCTACGTGTGGGCGCCCTATCGACCCATGCGCCAGTTGGCGCACACGGTCCCAGGTGATATCCAGACCCTGCTGGCGCAGCTTCTCTACCATCCGCTCACCACGCTGGCGGCGCGCTTCGCGAAGCAAGCGCAAGCTCTCTTGCAGCTCGGGCTGCCGGTAGTCGATAAAGTAGCCAAGAAGATGAGCCTCTTCGCCGCTGCCGGCAAGATCGGTATTGATCTCAACTGCGGGAATGACCTCAACTCCAAGGCGCTGGCCCGCGGCAATGGCGGGTTCGAGGCCATCAACGTCATCATGGTCCGCCAGAGCGATAACGCGCAAATGGGCCCTCTCCGCCAGCTCGACGAGCTCAGACGGGGAATAGAGGCCATCCGACGCGGTTGAGTGCGTATGCAAGTCTATGGTTGAGGCGGTGGTGGTGTGTAGCAAGGCGACGACTTCTTCCTTACTTCGCGTAGTCAATTGAGCGGGTTTCCCGGACGACGCAGACCTTGATCTGGCCAGGATAGTCCATGCTTTCTTCGAT
Source organism: Ktedonobacterales bacterium (assembly GCA_052143275.1). Taxonomy (GTDB): domain Bacteria; phylum Chloroflexota; class Ktedonobacteria; order Ktedonobacterales; family JADMIN01; genus JAJPKE01. The sequence goes on from JBKQTH010000034.1 coordinate 30,226, forward strand.
CTTACGCGCGACATCACGTGCCAGCTGGTCCGCGGCATCCTCATCGACGTCCTCAGGGCGTACGATTATACGAACCTCGCGTCCAGCTTGAACCGCAAAGGACTTCTCTACTCCAGTGAAAGAGTTGGCGATATTTTCCAGCGTTTCGAGTCGCTTGATATAGAGATCCATGGTTTCGCGCCGTGCACCAGGCCGGGCAGCCGAGATGGCATCCGCCGCCTGTACGATGGCGGCTTCAAGCGATTGCGGCTCAGCATCGGTAGCGTGGTGCGAGACAATGGCATGTATAACTTTAGGTGAGCGGTTGAAGCGACGAGCAATCTCACCGCTGATGAGCATATGTGGTCCTTCAACTTCCTGATCTATGGCCTTGCCTAAATCGTGTAACAAGCCGGCTACCTTGCAGACGGTAACGTCAGCGCCAAGCTCGGCGGCCATTGTAGCCGCCAGAACTGATACCTCGATTGAATGGTTCAGTACGTTCTGTCCGTAACTGCTGCGAAAATGTAGCCGGCCCAGAATTTTCACGAGATCCGGCGGCAGGTTGGTGACATTGGCCTCATTACAGGCGCGCTCACCCTCCTCACGCACGATATTATCGAGCTCTTGCTGCGCTTTCATGACCACTTCTTCGATACGCGCCGGATGGATTCGGCCATCGAGTATGAGCTTGGTCAGCGCGATACGGGCCACTTCACGGCGTACCGGATCAAAGCCGGAGAGAATGACGGCTTCCGGGGTATCGTCGATGATAAGGTCGACTCCAGTGGCGGCCTCTAGTGCACGAATATTGCGCCCTTCACGCCCTATGATACGTCCCTTCATCTCATCATTGGGTAGTGGTACCACCGAAATGGTAATGTCGGAGACCTGGTCCGAAGCGCAGCGCTGTACCGCGAGAGTGATAATCTCGCGAGCCTTGACTTCAGCCTCCTCGCGCGCCTGTGCCTCGATCAGGCGTGCGCGGCGGTTGGCGTCGCGTCTTGCGGTCTCCTCTACGCTACGAATCAACTCTTCACGGGCCTCTTGCTGGCTCATGCGCGCCACATGCTCCAATTCCACGGTGCGCTGGCTATGCAGCTCCGCCAGCTGCTCCCTATAGCTATCGAGCTCTTGCCGGTGTTGATTCAGTTGACGTTCACGCTTCTCCAGAGCATCAATTTTGCGGTCGAGCTGTTCCTCCTTCAGCTGGAGTCTCTGCTCCTGCCGCTTGATTTCCTGACGTCGCTCGCGATTCTCGTTCTCGAGCGACGTTCGGATTTTGGTTGTTTCTTCTTTGGCTTCGCGAAGCGCATCTCGCTGCTGGGCTTGCAACTCCAGCAGCCGCGCCTCGGCGCCTTCTTTTTGCTGGTTGAGTTGCTCTACATGCTTGCGCTGAGTCAGTTCTTTGGCAAAGACATATCCGCCAAATGTTCCCAGGCCCAGAATCAGCAGAGCAACTACAAATTCAACTAATGCATTCACGTATAGGAAACCTCCGCGAGGCTACCGAAAATGAAAGAGGAAATGGTATGACACAACGATAGGTAACTGGTCTTCTCTCACATCATCTGTTGGTGCAGTGCACAACCGACAATGAACCAGCGGTTCCCCACACTATATGAAAAATACAGCGAAGCTGTCAAGCGGCCAGAAAAGCGTCATGTCGAAAGGCGAGCCGGTAACATGGTATACTGGGTTCGGCAGCGGAGCCCTCGTGTAGTTGTCTCTTCGTACGTGTTATTAGGTAGAGAATTTGATGACAGAGCCAGTCCTTCCCGATACCAATGCCAGCGGAGTCGCCTCATCGACGACCCTGACGCTGGAGCAGTCAACTTGGCTAAAGCGGTACATTCGGGATATTCCGGACTATCCCCAGCCCGGCGTTCTCTTCCGTGACATTACGCCGCTGCTGCAAGATGCCGCAGCGTTGCGGTTTGCTATCGATACCATGGCCAATCGCTTTCGCGACTCCCAGATAGACCAGGTAGTGGGCATCGAGTCTCGCGGCTTTATCTTTGGCACACCGCTCGCTTATCTGCTGGGCACCGGATTTGTGCCCGTTCGCAAGAAAGGCAAGCTGCCTTCGAGAGTAATCGCGGTCGAATATGACCTGGAATATGGCTCGAATGTGCTGGAAATCCATACCGATTCCATTGAGCCGGGTCAACGCATACTGGTGGTCGATGATCTTCTGGCCACCGGTGGAACCACCGCCGGCACCGTCAAGCTGGTAGAGCAGCTGGGAGCACAGGTGGTGTCACTGGCCTTCCTGATCGAACTTTCCGGTCTGCGCGGGCGTTCTCGCCTTCCCGGCCATGATGTCTTCGCGTTGCTTAGCTACTGACTGGCGCTGCCCGGTGGATAAACTCCCTGATTATGGCAATACTCGTGCATAGAGCTCTTGCTACCCACGACTGGTTGCGAGCTGGCGTTCACAAGGGCGACCGGATGTACCATGTACTCTCCGATAGTATGGGGGCAGAGGGAAGTTCCGAGTTGCGCTCCTTTGTGGCGGCATTTGGGATCAGGCCGCAGTGGGTGCAGTATGAAGGCAGTTACCGAGAGCACTTTGATGCTCGCTCCGACACCGGGCTGGCAATGATCCGAGCAGGCGCCCGGCTTGCCACTAACCGTGAAGTGGGCCAGCTCCTGGCCGCCAAGAAGTCGGCGATGGCGGAGTAGATCTCCGGCATATGCCTTACGAAGTCCGCATGAACTCCACCACGATTCGCGCCAGCGTCTCGCCCTGATCCTCTTGCAGAAAGTGCCCGGCGCCGGCCAGTACCTGGTGATGTTGTCCTCTGGCTCCGGGAACTTGCTCCTGGAAGTAGGTGTCGGCCCCGCGAGTGACGGGGTCACCGTCGCTGAAAGCGGTAAGGAACGGTTTGTTCCATTGCCGCAACACCTGCCATGCCTGCCGGTTGGCCTCCGCCGCCGGATCATCCGGTGCGGATGGTACCAGCAATGGAAATTGGCGAGCGCCGGCCTTGTAGCGCTCATCTGGAAACGGTGCCTCATAGGCCGAGACGACCTCGGGGGCCAATGCGCTGCGGCAGCCGCTACGCAGCACCCCTCCGATATCCAGGGTCTCCCCACGCTGCGAGAGCTCCCGCCAGACATGAAATGCCCGTCCCAGGGGCTGGTCTCCGGTTGGTAGACCAGTGTTTGCAGCCACAACTCGAAGGAAGCGCTCTGGATGTTCAGCGACCAGACGGAGGCCGATCAAGCCTCCCCAATCCTGACCGACGAGCGTCATCTTCTCGAGGTGCAAGCTATCGAGAGTCGCCCACATCCAGTCGACATGGCGCTGGTAGGTATAGGCAGTACGGTCGACCGGCTTGTCGGACCGGCCAAAGCCTACCAGGTCGGGAGCAATGACCCGAAAGCCGGCGGCAGCAATCACCGGAACCATTTTGCGGTAGAGAAATGACCAGCTCGGCTCGCCGTGCATTAGCACTATAGGAGCCGCCTCGTGCGGCCCCGCTTCTATGTAGTGGACCCGCAGATCAGGCAATTCGACATAGTGGGGCAGGTATGGGAAGTCCGGCAGAGCGACAAAACGCTCGTCAGGGGTGCGAAGTACCGCGAGAGTATCCATTGATCTCATTGCTCCTCGTGGCAGCTCATAGTGCGTTCGCTCACCAAACGCTCAGCGATCGGCCGCGACGGCACCGAGACGACGCTATGATGATACGGGTTCGGCACGCTCACTAGCAACGCCTTCGACGAGTGTGCTGTCAACTGGCGCCGCCAAAAGGATAGGAGTGGGCTCAGCGAAGCCCTTGAGCAGCTCGTTGCCGCGAGCTATAAACGAGATGCCGTCCAGTTGCGGTGCCAGATAGGCCACGCCGGTCGAGACAAGAATTTCGCCGGCGCCGGCCAGACTACACAGGCGGGCCGCGCGATTGATGGCCGCGCCGCGGAAGCCTCCATCCACTGCTACCGCCTCACCCACATCCAGACCAATGCCAATCGCCAGCGGTAGATCGGCGTTAACCAGTGTTTCCTCTGCACAGCATCTTTGCAGATCACTGCCTGCTCTCACTGCCTGCTGTGCCGAAGTAAAGACACTGAGCACTTCGTCGCCCCGAATTTCGAGGAGCTGGCCTCCCCAGCGTTCCACGACACCATGGGCGATATCGGCAAATCGGGTGGTCAGATTCGCTGCCGCCTGATCTCCATGCTCCTCCGTAAACCGAGAATAGCCGCGAATGTCGGCGATCAGAAAAACGAGTATTGATGCCAGCAGTGGTGGTCGTGACGGTTTGCCGAGCCGCTTTTCCAACAGATGGCCCACCACTCCGGATTCCCAATCGGCAACCTCTAGAAACGTTTCGCGCTGGTCGCCGGTCACCTGCAGCAGATCGGCCAGCGCCTCGACTAGTGAGGTCGAAGGGACGCCGCGAGTTCCACTCTCGATTTCCCGCAGTGCACTAGGCGCAATACTGACTGCCTGGGCGACCTCCTCTATCGTCAGTCCCCGTAGCGTGCGGTGATCGCGCAGTTGTTCTCCAAAAGGCGGAAATGGTTGGGGAATGTCCTTAAGTTTCGGTATGTTCAGCCATGGCATATTCAGCCTCCAGTCTCGTTTACTCGAGCGTGCTCGAGCTTACTTGCCGTCTGTTTTGGGATCATAGGGTGCCGGTGACTCGGCCACCTTCCGCCTGGTTGGCGGAACGTCAGACGTCTCCATTGCTTCTACGTGAAACTCCGGCACACGGGTTAGTGCGCGCAATACACCCGGTGAGAGCTGGGTAAGCGTCTGCGGCTGAGGTTGCAGCGCCGCCGTTCCAGTCTCTACCGGGTCTTCTGCCGAATCGGCAGCCAGTGCAATTTCCAGGAAGATATCTTCCAGCTCAGGATCGGCCAAGCAGTAGACGGAGAGGTCGCAGGTCAGGCCCTGAGCGCGGTCAGCCTGCAACCGTTCGAGGAGCGCCAGTAGCCGCAACTCACGCTCGCCATCAAGGTCGCCGCCGATCCCTTTGGTAGCAGTCCAGCGGCTCCAGATCTTCTTCGGGTCATTCATCGCGTCGCCTTGACCTCGCTTTCATCACCATACCAGCCACGCAGCAAGGCATAGCCCTGGCGCAGATAGTTGCGTACGGTGCGGGTCGTGACTCCACCCAGAGCCCTGCCAATTTCCGCTTCGGAAGCATCATGCCAATAACGCAGAAGTACAGCGGTTCGCAGACGCCCCGGCAACTGCTGCACCAGCCTACGCAGGTCGGCCAGCTCAGCCCCTGAAAAAGGATTGGCTCCCTCATCCGGAAGGAGTGACGCCAACCCATCCAGCCTATCGGGCAACTCGACGCCGGGTGGGGCCAGGTGTAGCAGCAGTCGCTGCGCAGCGCGCTCCGGCCGTGCCACCCCGGCGACCTGCCAGTAGCCAAGTTGCTGCATCAGCGCCGTAGCGGTGTGCTGCTCGGCAAAAGCCAGCGACTGGTGAAAGAAGAGCTCCCAGCCTGGTGCGCTTCTCAGCCCAATCTGGTCCCAGAGCCGTAGCGCCAGCTCCTGGCGTAGCTCTTCTTGAAGCCGGTAACCTTCTGCGCCGGGTATGCCCGGCGTTCGCGAGATACAGCTGGCTGCCCAACGAGCGCACCCGGATTCAATCTGTTGCAAGAGTAGCACAAAGAGCTCTCGAGGCGTACGCTGGTCGCCTAGCCCACGGGCAGCCCGAATATAGTGAACCTGGGCACCAGCTGAAGGTCGCTCCGCTCCGCTGCTCTGGAGCCGGGCCCAGAGCAGCGGAGAATGGACTGGCGGCCATTGCTCCAATTCCTCGGCCAGCCGCAGGCGGGCTTCCTCTACTAGCTGGACGGCCGATGGGCCGCTACTGCTCCTCCTGCCGTCGGTAGTCGGCACAGGCGGCATGACCGTTGTGCTACTCGTCAAAACGACTTCTCCCTCGCATCTCCTTCACCCAGGTCACGCCAGACTGTGCTGCCTTTGCTACTGGTTGCCTCTACATTCTAGCAGTTACATAGCGGCTTTGCGTATGGAATTGGTGGCCCATACCAGCGCCAGGAGCGCCAGTATGCCAAATATAATAAACGCCTGCGGTATGGCCACATCGCCAAAATGCCCAGCCACTAGGGCGCGGGCGGCGTTTACCGAATAGGAGAAGGGATTTCCCTTGGCGATGTTCTGCAAGGTCTCGGGCGCCAGTGAGAGCGGCAGCATGATGCCGGAGAGCAACAGCAGTGGCAACGCCACCAGATTGACCGCGGCCGCCAGTGATCCCTCGTTTTTGACCAGCAGAGCTACTGCGTAGGAACACGAGCCCATCATCAAGCCGCCAACCAACAAAAGAACCACGAGTAGAAGCAGTCCACCGGCATCAGGTCGGAAGCCAAGCAGCATCCCGATGCCCAGGAGCAGCATCGTCTGTACCAGCAGGTTGAGCAGGCTGACCGAGATCATACCAATCATCAACGCCAGCCGGTTTACCGGGGTTACCCGCAGCCGCTCGATGACTCCTTCGCGTAGCTGCCCGATGACGGTAAATCCGGCGAACCCGGTGCCAAAGATCGCCATCATCATCATCAAGCCGGGAGTAAAGATGTTGTACGCGCCGCCCTTGGGAAAGCCGGGGACGCCAACCAGGCTCTTGAGCAGTGGAGCAAACAGCAGCATGTAACAAACGGGCTGAAATAGCCCCAAAAACACCCAGGCGGGATTGCGGAGCATGACTCGCAGCGCCGAGCCAAAGATGAGCCAGCTATCACGGATGAGTTTTGCCACGGCAGTAGCTCCTTTTCTTTAAGCGCTCCGCTCTTCGCGTAGCGAGCGGCCGGTCAATCGTAGAAACACATCTTCCAGTGTTGGGCGAGCCAGGGTTACCGTGCGAATCGTGGCGCCGGTCTGATCGAGCAAGCGCAGGACATCCGGTAGTACCTCCTCGCCCCGGTCCACGTAGAGCTGCATTCCCGATTCTGTCTCCTGAAGTTCGCGCATGAATGGCTGGCCGGAGAGAGTTGCTTTGACCTTGGAGCCAGTCCCATTTTGCATATCCAGTCCGAGCGAGATGATGTCGCCGGCAATACTCTGCTTGAGCGCGGCGGGCGTATCTTCACCGACAATCTTGCCGTTGTCGATAACCGCCAGGCGATCGCAGAGATGGTCGGCCTCATCCATATAGTGGGTAGTCAAAAAGATGGTAATTCCCTCAGCGCGCAGGCGGCGCACCTCGTCCCAGATGCGAGAGCGGCTCTGAGGATCCAGACCGGTAGTGGGTTCATCCAGAATAAGCAAGCTGGGCCGGTGCATCATTCCCATGGTAATGTCCAGCCGTCGTCGCTGCCCGCCCGAATAGGTGCGAACCAGGCGATCGATAAACGGATCTAGATCGAGCCTAGTGGCGAGCTCTGCCGCACGTGTCTCGGCATCGACCCGCCTCATGCCATAAAGCCTGCCTTGCAGAACCAGGTTCTCACGACCAGTTTCCATCACCTCGGCGCCGCCTTTCTGGCCGACATACCCAATCTGGGTGCGTACCTTGCGCGGCTCACGCCGAAGATCATGACCGCAGACCATTGCCTCGCCGCTGGTAGGGTCGAGTAGCGTCGAGAGCATGCGCATCGTGGTGGTTTTGCCGGCGCCGTTGGGGCCAAGGAAGCCGAAGATTTCACCTGTCTGCACTAGCAGATCCACGCCGCGCACCGCCTGGATCGCCTTCCGCCCGGCGCGGAACGTCTTGGTTAGCCCATGGGTCTCGATAATAGCCACGGTTAGTCGTCTCCTTTTTAGCCAACGCACCAAACGCACTGTCTGAATAAACTTGGCTCTCGTCAGGCAGAATCCGCACAAGCATTTACATACTACCTAGTCGGTATTTGAATAATAGCCAGAATTGCGAGAGGTGTCAAGAGATGAGTCCGGGGTAATGGTGAAGTGACGACGGCCTATCGGATATACTATGTAGCGTGTGGGCGGGAAGTAGTACCCAGAGGAGGATCAGCCGAGCATGATTCATCGAAATGGCAAAGTGTACATAAGCCATATCCCCGAAGACGCGGAAAAGTATGCTTCGTTGGTCGCCAAGCTGAATGCCAAGCAGATCGATTGCTGGACTACCATATCACCAGAGGACAGCGACAGCTACCTCTCCGAAACGACGCAGAAAGAGATCTCGGGTCGCGACGTGTTCCTGCGCATCTGTACTACCGCATCGGCGCAGTCACCTCGGATGCAGCTGGAGGCCTGGTCTTTCGGCGCAACTCAGGGTGAGGATGCCAACACCGGCACACGCAATCAGCATATCAGGATCGATCTGGTGATGGACCGCTCGTATACTCCTGAACCGGATCACCAGGCCTACCTGACCATCGACACTACCCGCAGGCCAATGAACGACTGGCTGGTCGTCCTGTACAAGGAAATGGGCAGAATGCAGGCCACACGACAAGTAAGCCGCCGAACCACGGCCATCGTCGTGGGTGTCTGCGTTGTGGCGGCAGTCCTTGTGCTTACTGCCGTGCTCGTCCTCTTGATACTCCTCGATGGCACCGTATACGTGACCCCAAGTCCCTAACGTGTAGCCTGTCCCACATGGCCCAGCCGGGTGGCTGGGCACTCCCCACGCAGAATCCGTGTACCGCGGTTGACAGTGTCACCAGCCGGCTCTATACTTTAGTATCGCCTGTCTCCTTCGGGAGGGCACCAGCGCGTCTTGGCGGTCTTTATACTCAGCGAATGCCTCTCAAACAACGCAGAACCAGACCGGGGAAGAAAAATGGCAGCAATACTTACTTCGGTGGCCTCCTCAGCCATCATCGCTCTATGTTCATGGGGCGGCGGCCAGATGCTCGCCTGGTACAAAAAGACAAATACCCGGGGCAAGATAGCGTCCACTCAGGTAGCGTCAGGTCAGGTGGCGACCAATCAGGTGGCGACAGCAATGCCAGAGGATGGTGCAACGCGACCAATGTATATGGCCGGTGGAGCATATCCCGCATATCCCGCATATCCCACGTATCCCGCATATCCCCAATATCCCCAATATCCTGTGCAGTCTCAACCGCCATCGGTAAACGCCAGCAAGGTGCTCGTCCACATCGGCATTCTGCAGCTGGTAGTGAACATTGTTGGCCTAGTGATCGGTATTTTCTTAGGGGCGGTGGGTGCAAGCGAGGGAGTATCAGTCCTTTTTCTCTTCCTTTTCGGAACGCTGGCGGCAGCCATTGTCTTTTTCATCTTTGGCCTCCGTGTAGAAAGAGCGGTGCGCTGGCGTCACCTCACCTATGTGGTACTGGGCACGGTTCCACTTACCCTCCTGGTCAATGCGCTGTTCTATGCCGCCGCAAATAAGCCGCTCTATACCACTGTTGGCCAATTTATCTTTGCGGTCATCGTGGCATTTTTTCAAACCTTCCTGGCCATGGGTATCGGCGGCGGCCTAGCCGCGCTGATCAGCCCAAAGCGAGGCCTGCAGGCCCCGGGGGCGCTCCCGGCACCGCAGCAATATATGCCCGGCATGCCGCCATATGGAGCACCCTACGGTTATGGACAACCCGGCGCGGCATCTACTCCTATGGCCTACCCTTCCGGCGCCTATTCCGCCAACCCCGCTTATCCCCCCAACCCGCCCTATGCAGCCTACCCCCCCAACCCCGCTTATCCCCCCAACCTGCCCTATCCTCCGCCGGCAGCTTACCCATCGGCTCCCAGCTATCCTCTGCCAGCTGGAGCCTATCCATCCTATCCTCCTGGTACCGCTTACCCGCCGGCGGCGGCTTACCCACCGGCTTCCAGCTATCCCCCGCCGCCTGGCCCCGGCAATCCGGGAAGTCCCGTTGCGGATGCCGGCAATCCTTCGACAACTCCAGCGCCCTATGGGAGAGCAATCCCTAGTGGAGGCTCATCCGATGAACCAACAGCCCCGGGAACTTTTGAGGGTGCGCAACCTTCTCAGCCTCCCGGCGGCTCGGGCGAGTAAGTAAGTAACGTCCCACTTTTACAGCTATATACCGGTAGATCCTGACTATAGACTGTACTCTTCGTCCTTCACTGTGGTACCGTGAGACCCGTGGCGGACACTGTCCGCGGCCATCTTGTGTGGCAGCAGGTGACTGTAGGCAAGAACAGATAGGATTTCAGGACCGCTATGGCAGGCCCTCCTTCTCAACGTCCGGGCAGTGATGACACGCGATCCAGCAGCGGCCCAGACCCATGGCAGAGCCCGAGACGGTATCTGCCATGGGTACTGGGCGCCTCGACCGGCTTAGTAGTCTGTGTGGCCGGTCTATTGGTGCTCCACTTGATCAATAACGCGGTGCCCTCTCCGTCGGCTACGGCAAGCGCCATCTGCAGCGATCTGACTTCAACTGATTATGCCTCACTCTACTTGACGTTGACCCCATCGCTACAAGAGCAGGGAAGTGATTCCCAGGTCGAATTTACTGCCAGCCAACGAGAATTGGATATTGTCAGTGGCAGAGTAACCAGTTGCTCCTACGAATTTCAGAGATCCAACAGTGCCGAAGCCACCGTCACCTATCTTATTACCCGTGGCTCGAAACGAGCACAATCGGCTCAGGTTGACCTGGTCTACGTTGATGGCGCATGGCGTATACAGGACTACGACACTAGTATGATCTGAGCCCGGATCGGCCCAAGAAGCATTGGATCGGCGACCTAAACCCTACGCAAGCCCGCCACGCGCTAATTCAGCAGGGACCGGTCGAAATCGGTGGAGACGCGAAGACCTAGCTCGATCTGCGAGGTGAGCTGCTCGACCTCAGCACGAAGCAGGCTGGTACCAATTTTCAAACGTTGGGGAAGCGAGGTGGTCTCCAGAAGCTGCTGCTTTTCGTGGTCCTCACACATCAGGCATGTGCCAATCAGGTAGGAGAGGTCGTGAGCTTCGCCGGGCACCTCGATGTGCCGGTCCTCACTGCCAACCAGAGTGAGCATGGCACGCAAGTAGTCGTTAAGAGCCTCACGCGCCCTCTTCACCAAGTCGTCCAGGTCGCCAGCGGATTCGACATGATCGCGCAGAGGACGGACGATGCCCACTAGATACGCCTTACTCGTCTTGTAGTCGATAACCTCGAAGCGGCTGGTGCCAAGCGCCAGCATATTGTAGCGTCCATCGGGCAATTGCTCATAATCGGCGATACGGGCCAGGGTTCCGACTCGCGCGGGTACGACATCATCGTCGGCGTCGTCGGCCTGTGCCAGCACCACCCCAAATGGCGCTTGATCGGCGAGGCAATCGGCGGTCATGTCGCGATAGCGGTGCTCAAAGATATGGAGAGGCAGCGCCATTCCAGGGAAGAGGACCACGTTAAGAGGAAACAACGGGACCTCGAATAGTTCGTCTGACACTTCGCGCTCCTCCTCTCGTTATGCCTACCATCATCGAGTTCATGAGGAATGACTAAGGCTTTGCCGACACCTGTGCAGAGTGAAATAATATAGTGAAGACTGTAGCATGGTGCGTGGCAGCGGTGCCAACCGGTACCGGAGAGCCTCGGCGTATGGATATTAGCTACTCTGGAGGCAGAAGGAGCAACCTGTGCATGAGATCGCTGGTCACAGGCAGATGCGGAATCGATTGGCACATGCAGTTACGGCCAATCTGGTGAGCCACGCCTATCTCTTCATTGGACCGGAGGGTGTGGGGAAGACCACACTCGCGCTGGCTTTTGCCCGTCTGCTGATGTGCGAAAAGCCTGATCTGGCGTCCGGCGATTCGTGCGGCACGTGTCGCAATTGCCAGCGAATCGCACATGGCAACCATCCTGATTTGACCCTGGTGGAGCCTCGGGAAGGAAACCGGCTACTTGGCGTGGATATGGTGCGCGAAGCAGTGGTCCGTCTGGCTAATTTGGCACCATCGCAGGCGCAGAGGCGAGTCTTTATCCTGCCTGGAGTGGAGCAGATGACCGCCAACACCAGCAATGCTCTGCTCAAGACCCTGGAAGAGCCTCCCCCCGGTGTAGTGCTGCTGCTCACCGCTTCCGACCCCGAGAGTCTTCTGCCGACAGTAATTTCACGCTGCCAAGTCTTCACCCTCCAACCGGTGGCTGGAGACGATATCGAGGTGCTCCTCACGCGAGCCTATCAGGTGCCGCTGGCCGATGCAAAAAATCTGGCAATGGTGGCCCAGGGGCGGCCCGGTTGGGCAGTTCGCGCCCATGAGCATCCCGAACTGTTGGGGGAGCGCTCTCAACTTCTCGCCCAGATCATGGGCTTGCCGCCTGCCAGGCGAGATGAGCGTCTACGCGTTGCGGCGACTCTGACTAAAGATGGCGATGTTGCCCGGGAAGCGTTGGAAATCTGGACGCTGTGGTGGCGTGACGTCCTGTTGGCCGCCTCTCGAGCAACCAACCTGTTAAGCACAGGAAGCGCTCGCCTGGAAGCGGAACAGCTTGGGCAGTCCATTGGTCTACGCCGAGCTGAGTCCTTTCTGCATGCGTTACTGGCCGCGCGCGAATCACTGGACCAAAATATGAATGCGCGCCTGGTCTTTGATGTTCTGATGTTTGATCTTCCGCATCGCGCTCCCAGCGCCTGATCTTGGGCAGCTACTCCTACTGCGCTTCGTCCACCCCAGATCTCTCTGATATACTATGAACGCTTACACTGGCCCTCTGAGCACTGGATAAGTGGAGAGAGTTCTCGATCTATGGCCAACCTGACAACCGTGTGCAGTAACTGTGGTCTGCGGAACGATGCGGGGTCCACGCTCTGCGTGGGCTGCGGCCGCCCGCTGGCGGCCGATTCCTCTCTCTCTACCCCGGATTCCAATGCCCCTGGGTCGCCCCCCGTGGGTATCGACTCTTCCGCCACTGGATTTCTGGCGCCGGGCACGATTTTGAACGGTCGCTACCAGATCCTGGGTGTTGCCGGTACCGGCGGCATGGGCGCAGTCTACAAGGCCGCCGATACTCACTTGGGCGGACGTATAGCGGCCCTCAAAGAGATGAGCGAGTATGGCCTGACCCCGGAGGAAGTGCAGGCGGCCACCGAGACATTCCACCACGAAGCCCGTCTGCTTGCCGGCCTTCATCATCCTAGCTTGCCCAACATTCACGATCACTTCAATGCCGGTGGGCGATGGTACCTGGTCATGGACTTCATCGACGGCGAGACCCTGCAAGAGCATCTGGCTCGCTACGGCACGCCGGGTCTACCGGTAGCCGAGGTGCTGCGCCTGGCCGACCAGATCTGCGCGGTTTTGGAATTCCTGCATCGACAGACTCCTCCCGTCATCTTCCGAGATCTCAAGCCCAGCAATATCATGATTACGGCCGGCAACCAGCTGTATCTCATCGACTTCGGTATCGCTCGGCTCTTCAAGCCGGGCCAGGCCACTGATACCATTTCCCTAGGCTCAGCAGGCTATGCGGCTCCCGAGCAGTACGGTAGGTCACAAACCACTGTGCAAAGCGACGTCTATAGTCTGGGAGTCACTCTGCACCAGCTGCTGAGTGGTCTTGACCCGGCAGATAAACCCTTTACATTTCCTCTAATTCGACCGCGTAACCCACAGACTCCTCCCCAATTGGAGATGCTGGTTCTGAGCATGGTGCAGTTAGATGAGAGCCGGCGACCTGCCAACATAGCCCAGGTTCGCCGGTCGCTTCGCCAGATAGCGCAGCAAATCAGCTCTGTTCGCCTTGCACGGCCGGCACCTCCGCCATACCGGACATCTCCGGCTTACCCATTGCCTGTGTCACCGCCGGCCGCTCCGTTAGCCTCGTCGCCGGTAAAGGCTACTGCTCGGAAAAGTAAGCGGCGACGCTCCCGAAGCGGTCTTAAAGTCTTCGCTCTGTTTGCGGCTACGATCGCAATCTTGTGCGCCGGGGCATTGATCTACTCGACGGCAAGCGGAGCGATGCACAACAGCGAGGAGTCCGCAGCGGCTACTGCCGCAGCCGAAAGCACTGTGACTGCGGACCAGCAGGTCTTGGCTGTTGACCAGACCAGCTTAACTCAGAGCCTGGCCGGGCTGGTACCGGAGTCCAGTTTCGCTGATGAGCTGACAATCTACGCGCGAGCTTGGAAGCTGATGCAAGAGGACTACAAGAAAGAACAATCCGACTTCAAGCAAGGATGTAGTGTTTCCGGCAACGCCTACCAGGTGCAAACGATAGATGCAGACAAAATAAAGGCAGATCTCCAGTCGATTCAGTCCGACGATGTGGTGCTAGCACTGCTTAGCGACCAGGCGAGCGGAGATATTCAGGTGGTCCAAAGCCATCAGTCTGTACTTCAGTCGGCTCTTCAAGCACTGGTGAGCGGCCCCACCGGCTCGCTGACCAGCGCCTCGGTGACCGCCAGCGTGAGCAGTGCTCAGGCGGAGCTGTTGACCGCCGAGCAACAGATAAACAACTCTCAGAAAGCCATACAATCGGCTGAGGCAAAAGGCGTGACATATGAGCAGGAAGCTGCTGAAACCAACACTGCAGCCCAGAATCTCGCCAAGAGCATGCACTGTTGATGCGCCAACATACCCGCACGCCCACGATGTTGTCTGGTGGTTAGTTGGGCTCAGGCTCCCGATTTCTGACATTCTCCAGTGTCACCCGTCTCGTCGCGATGGTTGACACTGGAGACTGCGCGAGCTCCTACAAGTGCACAGGGGTGATGTTTCCCCACTTCTCACCCAGGTAATCCACAACCAACCGCCGATGACAACGTTCTGGAGTGGCCTCGCTGCACATTAGCACAGTCGGCACCTCGAAGAGTCGCCGGTCAATACACTGCTCTATTCGGCGTTCGGCCATCAGGTTGAGGAAGCGCTGCTCATACTCTGGCCAGCTACCGGTATGTCTCTTATAAGCGTCAAACATCTCCTCGGTGGGAGCCAGCAGCGGCTCATGCAGGTACTCGGCCTGGCAAATCTCTGCGAGAAAATAGGCCAAGTCATCCTTCTTGGCAAAGCCGGCTAGCTGAGAGACATTTTTCAACCGGACATCAATGAGCCGCCGAATTCCTGTTCGACGTAGCAACTCGAAGAACTGGCGGGCGGATTTCTGGGTAAAGCCGCACGTATAGATTTCCATTTAATTACTCTCAGCTTGATTTTTGGGCAGGTTTGTCTATCCGTTCAAGATGAGTCGACTCTCTCTGCCAACCACACCCTCGAGGCCGGTTATTGGGTTTCGCGAGCCAGGGAGTCAAACTCCTCCTGACTGAGCTGGAGGGTAGCGCCGAGAACGTTATCTTCCAGATGTTCGACGCGTGCGGTTCCCGGAATTGGAAGCATCGTGCTCGAGCGTTTGAGGAGCCACGCGACCGCAACCTGAGCGGGCGAGGCGTTGTGACGCCTGGCGATCTGGTCAAGTTCTCCACCGGAGCGCGCCAGGTTTCCAAAGGCCAGCGGCGACCAGGGAATGAAGCCGATACCCTGGCGCTCACATAGATCTATCATGACCTCTGTGTCGGCGGCCGTCATTTGTTCGGATACGCGCTGTGCCAGGTTATAGTGGTTCTGAACCGTGACAATCCGCACGATCTTCTGACCCTGGGCCAGTTGATCGATGGTGATATTCGAGAGCCCAACATGGCGAATCTTGCCTTCCCCCTGCATCTTCGCCAGTTCACCCACTGAGTCTTCGAAGGGAACGTTGGGGTCCGGGCGGTGGAACTGATAAAGGTCAATATGATCGAGACGCAGACGCCGCAAGCTGCCTTCCAGCGCCTCACGCAGATGCTGGGGCCGCCCGTCGGGAGGCCACTGGTTGGGTCCCGTCCGCAAGAGCCCGCCTTTAGTCGCGATCACCAGGTCTTTCGGATAAGGGTAAAGCGCCTCGGCGATGAGGGACTCGCTCACATCCGGCCCGTAGGAGTCAGCGGTATCTATAAGATTTATCCCTAGTTCAAGAGCGCGGCGAAGGACGGCGATACACTCTTGCTTATCCGCCGGTGGACCCCAGATACCCGGACCGGTGAGACGCATTGCTCCAAAGCCGAACCGGTACACCGTTAGATCATGACCGATGGTGAATGTCCCGCTCGCGGTCGCGGGTTGTGGGATCGAGTGCTGCATGCAATTTTCTCCTTCTCTAACGCACTCTCGAGGCTTTTGCAGTGTATAGCACCCTTTTCCGTCTGGCAACGTCTTCGGATCGATCCTCGTCGACATCTCAGCCCTTCGCATTTGGTGTGCCGGATCAACTTTTTGGGCCAGGCTTGAGGCACAGTAGGAGATTGTGGCACAAGACGTCTACCTCAAGCGTCATAAACGAGTGCAGAGCACTATTGTTTTCGGTATGCAGCGTCAAGGGAACGTGCTGCCGCGACATCTTCATGGGTCAGGGGGAGACAATGCTGCACTCGCTATATCGCGCATACCTCTATAGCATCATCGTCATCTTGCTTTTCTTTACTGCAGTCGCCACGACCCTGCTTCTTAGCGTGTTTTTGGAGACGACACCTCTTAGCGGCGCCGCGCCTTTTGGCCCTTCGTCAAGCGAAGTTGTCCAATCGGCGGTGTTTGCTATCATCTCATGGATCCTTACACTGTCAGTAGGCGGCTTGCACTACTGGCTGCTCCGGCGCAACGAGGCCAGCGACGGCTCTACGGCCAACGGTAGCGTGCGGTCGGTGTTTTTAAATCTAAGTGAAGGGCTGGCGGCAGTTATAGCTGTGTCGAGCGGCGTCATCGCCATTAACGCCGCTAGTGAGGGCTCAGACGCAAGTGGTAGCGTAGCTACCTTAGTTGTCTTCACCGCGCTCTTTGTACTACTCGAGCTCGAACGGCGGCGCTTACCGGCAAGGAAGGGAGAAGGGCTGGACTTCCAGCGCCTGCACTTTTCGGGTCTGCAGCTCATCTTCCTGCTTGTCTTTATCTTGCCTTCGCTGCTGAATGCCCTCGGGGCATCACTCTACCTGATTCTTATCAATACCGGAGTCGTCACTCTATGCCCCGGAGATGCTTACGGTCCCTACTGCTACAGTGGTCCGGCTGCCTCCCCTATCGGGACTGAGTGGCTCATAGTGGGTCTGGCGGTACTGGCATGGTTGGTGTACTGGGTCCTGGGACGTGGTGACCGGAACTCGAATCTCGTCAAAATCATGCACTTCGTCGGTTTTGCCACCGGAGTATTCGTGATATTGCTGGGGCTGGAACGAGGGTTGGAACTGCTCGCCCGCATCCTGCTGGGGATAGGTGCCACTGGCTCCGATCTTGTCGAATCCTATGACTTTATCCCACCGCTGGTTACTGGACTGCTGATTGTCGGAGCCTATATCCTCCTCCTGCGCGGTGACCGGGTCAACGTGCCCGAGCGATCGGGGGCGATCCTGCTGACTGCCCTGGCTATTGCGGCTACCCTGGCGGCGCTGCCGTTCTGGGCCGGTTGCGTGACGCTACTGGATGATGTATTCGAGCGTCTTTCTCCCGGGGGGTCCAACCCGTCACTGAGCGTGGCTCTCGCGTTGGTATTCACCGGCCTGGGTTATATTCCGTTGGAACTCTGGCAACGAGCGCGAACGCGACAGGAGGCGGCTACGGCCGCGCCGAAGCGCGCGCTTGAGTTATCCCTTTTGGCGGTAGGCATGCTCGACGCGGTCATCTCCTTGATAGTGCTGTTATATGCCACACTCACCGCCATCCTGGGTAATCCGCTCGCTCAGTGGCAGCAGCTCGCGCGTGAAGCGGCAAGCGGGCTAGTGATCGGTGCCGTGCTGGTGCTGATTTACGGACGACAGGTCCTGGCACAGCGCGCCTCCCAGAAGGAAGATTCAAGGCCAGCGGTAGCCCAGCCGGACACCGCGGTGAAGCCGTATGTTGCCGTACCCACCTCGACCAATACCATTGAAAGTGTTCTGGATGAGTTGCTGGCGGGGCGTATTTCGCGCGATCAGGCAGCCGAGCAGATACGTGCACTCTGAACCAGCCTTCCGTATACCCCCTTAACCCTTACTCAATGCCAAGAGCTTTTTTGATGAGGTCCAGACTGTTGACGCTAACCAGAATGAGTCTGTCATCGCGAGGGTCCGTTGTCGTCTCGATGACACCAGCCTTCCGCAGAGCCGATATGCGAGGATATATCTTGTTGACAGATATATGAAGGAGTTCGGCGATTTCTTTTTGTGTGAGCCATTGCTTTGATTCAGTCATGGCCATACCCTTGATGTCCTCCCTGTTCCAAGGATAGCACGTGCTTCTCTGAAAGTCAATAAAATTAGAGATGTCTTGACAACTGTAGAAGTGTGGGCTACACTAGCTTTTGCAATTACAAGTGTAAATGGAAAGAACGTTCTAGAGAGACTGAAGGAGGAATGTATTTAGGCTGGTACGGTCACTATAGGCAGCGAGCGCCTGAGTTGCACGGCCACGGTGAGGCGCTCTAATTCTCTGGCGCGGATTGTTATGTAGATCGTTGGCGGGATCCGCATAAGGCACTTGAGACAGGCAAGCTCCTGATCCAGTGCAATTCTATTCTCACATATGCTATGTTCCCGCACCTAGTTCATGATAGCAAACTACGTGAATTGCAACAGCACGTTCGGCTAGTTCGTCGGCAGCTTGATGCGAGAACAGGCATTCCACCGCAGGACCGAAGGCTGACACGATCTACGTACCCGGACGCGGCATGTTCTCGAGTCGGCGGAGGTACGCGAAGATGGCTTCGTGATCTACGCGCGATTCAGTAGGACAGAAGTCTAAAAGGAGAAAGACACCCATGGTGACCACACTCGGCGACCTCCGACACGAGAATAAGGTACGCGCCAGTACGATGTCTATGCAGACTCCACGCAAACCGACGCTCACGCGTCCCGACGATGCCGACCTGCGATTGCCGCACGAAGTTGTTGGCCTGTTCGTCGCCCAGGCGCTTGATTGGGACACAACACGAATTGTCGAGGCCTTCACCATAGCACTCAAGCAGGCGAGCGGGCAAGGACAGCGTACGCGGATCGACGGGAGCGAGGCCAAAGTCGACCCGTCTAGCGATCCTACTGGCAAACAGGCGCAGAACGTTCCGGCTCCGGAACAGGAGCAGCTCGCGCCCGGTGGTGCACCAGACGGTGGGCAGGCTCCCACCGATTCACCTGATCGCTTGGCTGCGCAGGATTTCCTCACCGAGCAGTTTGCGCAATCACATGATGAAGGTCACACACCGGCTATTGCCGAGGTGAGACAGCAGTTTATTACGCTGGGAGAGCTCGTGCTCGAGGCCATAGGCGCAGTGGACCGAAGCGGAGGCGAGGCCGTCAGCTGACGGTAGCCTTTCGCAGGCTACCAGGCGGCTGGCGACCAGGTATCGCTGGGGGCCAGCCGCCTCGGACTGGGCTGCTACGCTTCGGACTCAGCATTCTCGTGTGATATCGCCACCTCCTCCACCGGGGGAATGGCTAGTCGTCTGCGAAAGGAGCGGGCGTTTCCTCTTCAGGCCCGCATCCGGGCCAAAGGTTGTACGCCCATCACACTATGAAACCCAATGACCATGGATCCCGAAGGCCGATTTCCATTAGCAACCTCCGAGCGTCGGCACATACGCTGGCCGCGGCGGCGCGTCCCGCGGATCTGACTCTGATCTCTCCCAAGGAAGCGCTTGGCCAACTCATTCAGCTGGAGGCATTCGCGCGAAAATATTTTGGCCAGCTCGTGGTGCTGAATTGGTGTGAGCATCCGGCCTCGCAGTGCGTGAGCGCAGAAACGGTGCAGGCTCTTCGCTCGGTGCTGGGGGTCCGGACTTTTGATGCACAGCATCTTGCGCTGTCCCCACGTGATCCGTTCGCATTGCTCGAGTGCTACGTTGACGGCTCGGTTATGGATCAGGTTGAAGTGCAGCCGTCAGCACGCGGCCTCGCGCTGGTGGAGGCATTGCTGACCGGTGAGGATGTCTCCTATTGACACGGCAGCAGCATGTGCCGCTTGCTCTCTAGAGAATTCCAGCTCGTGGCTCGCCACGGCGGTCCCAATGGCATCTTGGTTGTTAATGGGCCAGAGTCCGCCGGCTAGGCTGAAGAGACATATTTTGAAGAAGAGATATACTTTATGTTTGGGAATAATGCACAAGGCATACTGTGGGATGTCGATGACTTACACGCTGGCAAATACCCTTCTTCTACATCCGACCGACACGTACGGCGACGGAGACAGTTGAAGAACAGTTGCGGCGGCTCCACAGTGATGGGTACCGTCGCCTATATTGGATTGGTAGGTGTGGAGCCATCTTTTCAGCGGCGAGGAGTGGCGAGCTACCTCATGAGCCAGCTCCTCGAGTGGAGTTATAGCCGGGGCTGCACAACAGTGCTGCTCGACGCCTCCGATGCCGGTGAACCACTTTATCGCAGGCTTGGTTTCGTGACGGAAGACACAGTGGGCGTCTGGACTGCCTCACCGCCTCAACTCCCACTGCTGCCGGTTAGGTATACGGGGATAGTTCAGGTCGCAGACCACGGAGATCAGAAGGCTGTGGGAGACGCCGATGCCCGCTGGACGGGCATGCCTCGCCGTCGTATCATCCAGATGTTCGCCGCCGACCGACCTGATCGAGTCCTGGTAGCGCGTCTGCCGGCGGGAGAGCTGGAAGGCTATCTTATAGCGCAGCCACAAATGATTGGCCCCTGGCTGGCTACGTCTTCTGAAGCAGCCGAGGCTCTTCTGCATCAAGGATTACCCCTGGCCGGTAACCTTGCGGCAGTCACGGTCTACGCGCCATCCGCAAATCAGGCGGCCACCGATATCTTGCTGCGCTATGGATTTACCCGTTCACGTTTCCTGGCACATATGCGGTTAGGTATCCCGCTTGACGCCGATCGGCGCCAACGGATCTACGGACAGATCAATCTCGCGCTGGGATAAACAACCGGTGGCTGTTGGAGGTAGCGCCTCTCTGCCGGTCCGTCGTAGTCGCCCGGACACGGGCCATCCGTCGGAAGGCGGGTGTTGTCTTGGGGAGCTGGCAGATCAACTGCTGGGATGATCCAGAGAGACCCGCGAGGGTGGAGCCGTACTGCCAGAGTCTCCAAGAAGCTCATCCCCTTTGAGGGGATTGAGAGTGTCACCGGCATGACTTTTTCCTTTTGAGAAATTAGGAAGCTACCAGTACCTCCCGGTATATTCACATTCTCGGTTATGTGCTACATGGGTGCGTTTGCCGAAGCAACATTATTGTCGGCGGCTTCCGAGAGTAGTCATCCCGGTCGGAGCCTCCCCTTCAGCTGTCCTGCACAGTCCTGCACAGTCCTGCACAGTCCTGCACGGCAGCCTTGACACATCAACGTGAGCTAGGTAAACTCTCTGCAATCACTCAAGGAAGGAGGTTGTGTTTTATTCATTTCTGATTTCTTGCTTACTCGTAGGGTTATAATTCGGTCTCACGGAGTATGGACAAGTCTCCCCTTTTGTACCCGTACCTTCTCCTTGACAGCAGCGGACGGATAGAGTACACTTGTTCGAGCAACCGAGTGGTGAGACCTTCGCTCCCCTGGTGGCCGCCGATAGGATGTTGGGGCGGGTGAGGAGATTTGGGAATGCTGGTGAGACGGGCCTACAAAACCGAACTGGCGTTGAACGACCGGCAAGTCACCGCCTGCCGCCAACATGCCGGCGCCGCTCGCTGGGCCTACAACTGGGGGCTGCAGGTCAAGCAGGAACGGTATCGGGCCACCAGGAAAAGCCCCACCGCAGTGGACCTGCACCGCGAGCTCAACCTCCTCAAGAAAACCGCTGTCCCCTGGATGTATGACGTCTCCAAATGCGCCCCACAGGAAGCGCTCCGGAACCTTGATACCGCCTTTGCCAACTTCTTCCGCCGGTGCGCGCTTAAGAAGCAAGGCAAGTGGAAGGGCAAGCTCGGCTATCCTCGGTTCAAAACCAAGAAGAAAGGACTGGGGAGCTTCCGGCTCACCGGCTCCATTGTGATCGTGTCCGATGCGGTGGTGCTGCCTCGTCTGGGCCGGTTGCGACTCCAAGAGCGGGACTATTTGCCGACCGGTGGGGTGAAGGTGCTCTGTGCCACGGTGAGTGAGCAAGCGGGGCACTGGTATGTGAGTCTGCAGGTGGAGCACGAGCAGGCGATACCCGAGAACGCTGGCCCGGTGGTCGGGGTCGATCTCGGCATCATGCATCTAGCTACGCTCTCCGATGGCGAGGTCATCCCCAATCCACGCCACCTGAAACGACGCTTGAAGAAGCTCAAGCGCCTGCAGCGGGTGGTGAGTCGCCGGAAGCAAGGTGGGAAGAACCGCACGAAAGCCGTCCGTAAGCTCGCGAGACTCCATCGCCGTATCAAGAACCAACGACAGAATACGCTGCATCAGGTCACGACCAGGCTGGCGAAAACCAAGTCCGTGCTGGTGATCGAAGACCTGAACGTCAGCGGGATGCTCAAGAACCACCATCTGGCGCAAGCCATCGGCGATGTGGGGTTCTACGAATTCAAGCGGCAGTTGCTCTACAAAGCGAGCTGGTATGGTGCTCGGGTGATCCTCGCTGACCGGTGGGAGCCCTCGAGCAAGACGTGCAGCGGCTGCGGGTGGATCGATGACGATCTGACTCTTGCGACCCGGGTCTTTCACTGTGAGCAGTGCAGCCTGGTGCTCGATCGAGATTTGAATGCCGCTATGAATTTAGTCAAACTGGCCGGGAGTTGCTCGGACAGTATAAACGCTCGGTGCGAGCCGCCGGCTCTGGCGCGAAGCAGACGCCTCGCGTGAAACTGGCGGCGCTGAAGCAGGAACCAAACGCCAGCAGTGGCTTGTCCATTCTTGGGTAAGTTTTGGAGAACGGAATTGTCGTTTCTTAGCGAGAGCGCTTGCACTGCCGCAAGTTCTGTCGGAACCAAAAAGGTTGTGTACAGCTATTACGAAGGAATGTGGTGACTACCGATGAAGAAACGTTTCAATCGACGACGATTTTTGGAACTATCTGCTGGAGCAACGGTCGCTGCAGCTGGGGCAACGGTTGCTGCGGGCAGACTTGGAAGCCTCACCGTTCATGCGGAGACCCTTCTCTCCACCTCGATTACGCTCAATGGAAGCGGTGCTGGACGTACATTCAATGGGATAGGCGCTATCAGCGGCGGTGGGGGTAACTCCCGCCTTTTGATTAACTATCCCGAACCCTACCAGTCGCAGATCCTGGATTATCTGTTTAAACCGAACTACGGAGCCAACCTGCAGATCTTAAAGGTGGAGGTCGGCGGAGACACCAACTCCACTGATGGCTCTGAACCCAGTTTTATGCATACTGCCACCGACCAGAATTACAATCGCGGTTACGAGTGGTGGTTGATGGAACAGGCCAAGGCCCGCAATCCTTCCATCGAGCTCTATGGCCTCGCCTGGGGGGCGCCGGGTTGGATCGGCACGACTGGCGCTCCGGTTTGGGACAGCAGCAATCCTATCTGGTCTCAGGACATGGTCAACTACTACATTGCCTGGATTACCGGCGCCAGCTCCCAGCATGGCCTCACCATCAATTATATCGGCGGGTGGAACGAGCGTGGCTACAACGAACAGTTCTATGAGGCTCTCCATAGCGCGATCGCGTCGAATGGGCTCTCGACTAAAGTTGTCGGCGCCGACTCGGACTGGAGTGTGGCCGACGCCATGGTCAGCACTCCCACGTTCAATGCCTCCATCGACATCGTGGGGGTGCACTATCCCTGCACCGGCGGAGATGGCGGCAGCGCCACCTCGTGTCCAAGCACCTCGAACGCGGAAAGCCTGGGCAAGCCTTTGTGGGCCAGTGAGAACGGCTCGCAGGATGAGAACAGTGGAGCCATCGCCATGGCGCGCGCGATCAATCGCGGGTATATCGATGGTGAGATGACGGCTTTCATCAACTGGCCGCTGATTGCGGCGATCTATCCCAATCTTCCCTACGACACCTGTGGGCTTATGGTGGCTAGTGAACCCTGGTCCGGCAACTACAGCGTGGGCAAGCAAACCTGGGTGACCGCGCACACGACGCAGTTTACCCAGCCGGGCTGGCAGTATATCGCGAGCGCCTGCGGCTATCTCGGCTCTAGCTCCGCCAACGGCAGCTACGTGACACTCAAATCCACCAATGGCAGCGATTACAGCGTCATCATCGAGACAGTGGACGCTACCGCCAGCCAGACGGCGAGCTTCCAGGTGAGCAATGGTCTCTCGACCGGCACCGTCTACGTTTGGGCTACGAATCTCAATTCCAGCAGCTCCAGCTCGTATTTCGTGCAGCAGTCGAGTATTATCCCATCAGGTGGCGCGTACTCGCTCACCCTGCAGCCGGGCTATATCTACACCCTCTCGACCACAACCGGGCAGGGAAAGGGAACTGTTATCGGGCCTCCTCGCACAGCGATGAGCCTTCCCTACTCCGACAACTTCGAGAGCTACACGATTGGCCAAGAGGCGCTCTACTTCTCCGACCAGAATGGCGCCTTTGAAATCGTGGCCGCCGGCGGTGGGCGGAGCGGCCAGGTTATGCGCCAGATGGCTCCTATCGCCCCCCATAACTGGGATAATCCAAGCGATCCCTACACGCTGCTCGGCGATCTCGCCTGGAGCAACTACACTGTGACCTGCGATGTCCTGCTGGAGCAATCCGGCTATGTCGAGATCCTGGGGCGCGTAGGCACGCAGGAGGGCTTCTCGCCCGCCAACATCAATGCGTACTACTTCCGGGTCACCAATGGCGGCGCCTGGAGCATTCTGAAAAATACCAGCGGCGGCACCGTCACGACGCTGAATTCCGGCAGCGTCTCCGCTCTGGGGACCAATACCTGGCATACGCTCTCGCTGCAGTTTCAGGGCAGCTCAATCACCGCGGGGATCAATGGCACGACCGTGGGAACTGCGACGGACTCCAGCTATAGCGCCGGCCAGGTGGGAGTCGGCGTCAGCGGTTGGCAGAACGCCCAGTATGACAATTTCAGCGTGACAACGACCGGGGAAGCCAATCCGGGAACCTACTATAATCTGGTCAATGTGAACAGTGGCCTGGTGCTGGATGTCTCGGGCAGTTCTACCGCTGCCGGTGGGCTCATTGTTCAGTCCACGAGTAGCGGCGCAACCAGCCAGCAGTGGCAACTGGTGCCGGCAGGCAATGGCTACTTCACCCTCGTCAACGCGCATAGCTGCCTGGTGCTCGACGTGCCGGGCAAGACCACTTCCGAGGGGGTGCAGCTCGATCAATGGACGAGCAATG
>JBKQTH010000035.1:0-9389 GCA_052143275.1 Ktedonobacterales bacterium
GTAGGTAAACAGGGTCACGCAGGGCGAAAACAACACAATAACCGCAAGGTTATGGGCGCCCCCCAATGGCTGGCTTGCCAACGGCGTCGGAATCCTTACTACGTTGGCAATGGCCCTGGCAGCGGCCGCTCTGGCGGTCTGGTTTTTTAAGCTGTGATGCCCGGCATCTAGCTGATGTTAGCTGATCTGGCGGGATGATTCTTACCATCTCGCGTAGGTGAGCGCAGTGTCGTCAAGGCCCTCATGGAGCAGCACATGGAAGGTCAATGCCGCGCCGTCAGGCAGATCTAGCGCGGCTGGCGGCCATACCAGTTGGAAGGTCTGGCCGTTCACCGTGCATCCCACATGCTTGATATGGGAATTAGGAGAAATGTGGCTCCAGAACTCGGGGATGACGCAGCTGATTTCCTGTTCGCTGACGCTGATCCGCCGATGGACGGCGTCTCTCGGCTCGACGACGTAATCTTTCCAGAGGTAATTACTGTCGAGGTACGTCACCACAATCCGGTCATCAGTGGTCTCTACCTGAGGTGACACAAGAGGAAACATGGGCGATTCGGGAGATAGTATCGACATAGTGGGCTCCTACGTGCAGAGTACCGACTGGCATGAGCGACTCCGGTACTCGAAATGCGTGCGCTCGGCGCGAGCTGTAGTCCTCTCCACTGATCTACCTAAGGCAGGTCCATTACTATCTTCTGCTCGAGCACGTCAGCGGAGGGCTGTGGTATTAGGCGTGCCGGCCAGCGGCCGCGGGAATAGCGGAGGAATAGCTGACCAGTTCACTGGTGAGGGCAAGGAAGGCTAGTGAGCCGACAGCATTTTGGAACGAGTCTATCAGTATCGGCGTCCCTTGCCTGATCCAGGCTTCCCGTACTGCCGGAGCGTGTTCAGCCTGCTCTCGAGTCTGCCAAATACTGAGAGCGGTCGCCGATACCTCGTCGGTTTTGGCAATGGTATAGGCGACAAATCCAGGCGCTTGGCGATAAAGCGGTAACAGTTCCGTCTCTACCTTGCACAGGGTCTCATCCATCTTCCCCGGCTGTACTTTCATGATTTCTACATAGGTATATTGCATACGGGTCTCGTTTTCCGTCCCCACCAGTGCCGCCCAGGAAACGCCTCAAGGGACACCTCAGAACGGCTGTCGGAACACACTGAGTATAGTCTACATTCTATCACTAGTCAAGCAACCTTACACAGAATACGTTGTTTAATCCATACTATTTATCGAATTATGCTGTCTGCAGGATCGGCGCCGACCTGGCCTGATGCGGCCTTGTCCCCCTTTTTCCGCCAATGTGCTATACTATACCTGTTACACTTTCTTGCGACAGTTTGCGGGAAAGTCGCCTTGAGTGCCAGATGCCAATCACACCTGACACCCGTACGCACAAAAGTGCGTGCAGGGGAACAGGGGTATGTAATGATGGCCAGTCCACCTCCTCGTTACTTCCTCCTCAATTTCTATCGTCAAAGTTGCACTCAGTGATCCGCAGATGAGGCAGCGGTATCGCACGTCACTTTGACTCAGGTGGTGGCACATTCGCAATGCTGCTGCCATGCTACGCTTTCTGGATGACTGAATACAATGCAGAGCGACCCGCAAGCTGGAGCAGGCTACCACCAGTCACCTCAGCCTCCACTGTTTGTAGGAGAGGCACGATCAAGTGGGCGAACAAGACAGTCACGTCGAAGAAGGATGGTGTCGAAAAATGGATCAGAGTAGGCAGCTTGAGCTGGTAGAGCGCGCACCGGAGCGCCCGGCCGTGCAGAAATTCCGGTTTGGTGCGAGCATCCAGGCCAGCGACGGTGAAGCTGGTAAGCTCGTCGCGGTCATTGTCGACAGGCAAGAGCGGGCGCTCACCCATGTAGGCATCAGGGTTCACCAATTCGACCGCCACCTTACCTTCGTCTCGCTAGACTATGTCACCACTGCCACTGCCGCGAGCATCGCCCTCCGTATCTCCCGAGACGAAATGAAGAACGAGATCGAGGACGGCAGTTTGACACCCCCTTGGATTACCCTTACTGGTTTTACGCGGGTCAAGGCCAGCGAAACGATCGGGCGTAATAAAAGCAGCGAGCGGTCGCTAGGACGCCTGCGGCAGTTCACCATCGCAGTACCGTCTCGCGTACTACGCCATCTCGTTGTCGCGCGCCCTGGGCACTCAGCTCTAGTAGTACCGGCAGAGTTGATCACGGACCTGAGCGCAGAACGGATCGACATTCACATAGATGGCATGGAGAAGCTACCTCCGGGTCGAGAAAGTCCGCTGCAGCCCTACCGCCCCGATGAAGAGTTGGGTCACGATGTGTTCGACAAGCTCTATGACAGTGTGTCACTTCGGGTCGATCTGCCCGGCATCGAGATTCATCCGATTGATGGGGCGGTCTGGCTGCAAGGACACGTCTCGAACGACAGTATGCGCCGTCTGGCGGAAGAGGTGCTTCAGGGCATCACCGGACTATCCGCCGTCCACAACGAGTTAGTGGCGGATGACACGCTTGCCGCCGCCGTCTCGGCGGCCCTGGCTCACTATCCGCGCACCGCCGGCGACGGCCAGTATATCGGCGTCTATCCACGCCTCGGCGAGATCCACCTGCGCGGCAGTGTCAAGACAGCCGGTGCGCGAGAGGGCGCCAGCACAGTTGCTCTAGCAGTTCCGGCAGTGAAGCGAGTCGTGAACGAGTTGCACGTCGATCCTGACGCGCGTGAACTCCACGACATGGCTGGAATCACGAACGAGTATGATCTCGTACCTGGCGGGCGGTAATCCCATACAGGCTGTCGAGCCTGTCTACCGCTCGCGCAAAATCACGGCGGCGTTCCATAGCCTCCCTACCGAGGGAGTGGGCACCGCGCACGCACGTGAACAGGCACAGTTAGCCGCGGCAGCGTTGCCGGGGCGAGTAGCGGTAGACGATACACGCAACTATCAAAGTGGATGGGTAGAGGGCTATAACACTATGCACGAACGAGCATCACAGCCTGCCGCCGAGGATTCCATGAATCGCGAGTAGTAGCTGCCCTACCAGGGTGGCGAGCAGTGATGGGGAGACAGACAGGAGACCGAGAGATGAACGAGTTCATTTTGTCAGGTGGTACCCAGCGGTGGGAGCATCAGGATCTCGTGATCCCACTGGGCCTCTCCGTCAGCCATTGGCGGCATCCCGACTATATTCAGACGGCCACCCCTCGGGTACAACCGATGATCGAGTCGGCGCTCAAAGCAGCCTTCCACAGTGGCTGGCAAGCAGATGAGCCAACCGATTTTGCGACGTTATTTAGCCGGTCGCAAGTACGTACCAGGAACACTCTACTGTACTGGCGAATTGACTCGGCGACGATCCGGCTGATACGACCTCACCGGGAAGACCGCCTGGTGCCACACGGATAGCAGGATAGCGTAGCGGTGCATCCAGTACATCTAGGCTAGGTTCGGCATACAGCCGATACGGCGGCGCAGACTTCTGCCGCCATCTCCTCCCAGTTCTCGAACCGCCGCCTGGTGAGGGCTAGCGAGCGCAAGCGCAACCCAGGACAAAAGCCTCGACATCTCCAGCAGAATGTGCGCTACTGCAGACAGCATGGTGGGCCGCTTCTACCGGCGCGCCAACTGACGTAGTAACTGCCTTGCACCTAACCGGCATGTCCGGCTGTCACCAGGGGGACTACCATGAGCAGCAGGAGCGGCAGCAGGACGACAACCAGCAGGAGTTCTCCAAACATACCTGAGCAAGAGGCTGAGAATGCTGCCCATTTCTACCACATCGGCGATGTGGCCACCCTCACCGGATTATCGGCCGATGCCTTGCGGGCCTGGGAGCGGGTGGGCCTGCTGACCCCTCACCGGTCAACCGCTGGAGTCCGTCGCTACACCGACGATGATCTCGCGCGGATCCGTCTCATTGCCCGTACCCTGCAGGAGGGTGGATACTCCCGACGCGCCGTCGCGAAGTTACTCCAGTCCGGTGACCTGCGGCCAGATGCTGCGGACTATGCCCCGGGTCCGGCGCGCCTGCGCCGCTCACGTCGGGGGGGGAATTGGGGACGCTCATCCCGTCGATCAGATACAGGAGCAGCAAGAGGAGGCGCTGTAGGGGAAAGCGCGAACTCTACTGACTACCTCGTGCAAGACCAGGACGAGCAGGATGAGGCACGCAGCGAGCGCCGTACGCTGGATGCCGTCGCCCGCATCAGCGACGCGCTGGCTTCCGGTCGCGCCCTGTCGGAGGTGTTGGAGGTCATCTGTAGTGAAGCCTGTCGCGCCTTCGGCGTCTCGGACTCCGTCCTGTGGTTACTCAACTCTACTCCCTCTCTGCCAGCAATTCTGCCTGACTCTCGTGGGGAGAGTGAGCACAAAACTGGCGCACAGCACACCTACCAAGCCGGTGTGGTCCCACTCACTCTCGTTGCGGCGGCGAGCTATGGTCCGCGCACGACCGCAATGCCTCGCGCGGTGTCGCTTGACGAACAGCAAGCTCCCGTTGTGCACGCGTTCCATACCCGGCATGGCCTGATTGTGAATGAGCTGGCTACCCCATCGCCGGTCCACCCGTGGCAGGCCATCCCAGAATCGGGCGCGGATATGCCGAACGCGGCGGCGCTGTTGGTCGTCCCGCTGCTTGCGTCCAATGGCACACCGATCGGCGTACTCTCACTCAGCGAGGCGCTTGATCCCGAGCGCTTCGACTCCGATGACCTGGAGCGCGTGCGACTCTTTGCTGTCCAGGCGGCCCTCGCCATTGAGACGGCGCGTCTGCATGCGGAAATACGGGTGGCTCGGGAGCAGGCGGAAGAGCATCGCGCCCGCTGGCAGGCGGCAGTTGACGATCTCCCTGCGCTCGTCTGCATCTGTGACAGCACGCTGTCAACCACCTATATCAGTCCGACCTGCACGCAGGTGCTGGGGTGGCCAGGCGTCAGTTCCCCTCCCGAAGCGGCACCGGCACCGTATCGTGAACCGTGGGTAGCGCGTTTTGGATTCTTCTGGCTGGAGCAGCCGGGTGCAAATGTTCTGGTCGCCTCCAGTCACCCTGGCACCTCGACTGGCCTTCCAGCATTGGGCGAGTTGCCCCTGCCGCGAGCTCTCCAGGAGAACCGCGCAGTGCATGACATCACGGTGACGCATCGCTGTCCCGATGGAATGGAACGGCTAGTTTCGTGGGATGCGGCCCCGATGCGAACGGCACAGGGAGAGCTGCTGGGAGCGGTGGCGGTGGGACACGACGTGACTGCGGAGCATCGCCAACACGAGCGTGAAGCCTGCCTGGCCGCCGTGACCCACAGTGCGGCCGGCGCCCCCGATCCATTTGGAATTGAGGGTCGCGCCAATCGGATCCTGACCGAACTGGTTACGCACACGCGCACACCGGTGATTAGTGCGACACTCTATCTTCTGGACGAGGAGACGGACATATTGCGGCGGGTGGGCGCCTTTGGCGTGGAGCGGAGTGGCACCCATGCTCCTGCGGTTCCGCTGAACCGGCAGCATCCCTGGTGGCACCTGCTGATTGGAGGTCCGATCTATTCCTCGCCTGATGGTGCACAGCCCCAATGGCTGCGCGCCATTGGGCTGGTGGTCTGGAAGGCCAGCAGCATCCGTTCCTGGGCGACGGTACCGCTTCGTTCCGGTGAGAAGCTGGTGGGAGCCCTTTCCGTTGGACTGAGTGTGCCGCACGTCTGGGATGCGGCCGAGCGTTCCTGGCTCGAGGCCTGTGCTGACGCCGTGGTGATGGGAGTCGAGAATGACCGGCTGTTTGCGGCTGAGCAACAAAAGTCAAGGGTGTTGGAGGCCCTGCTCGCGGCCGCGGATGGGAAAGACTCCGCCTACTGATGAGGCGGACGGCGGTCGGAAATGTCACGGATGGTGATGACGCCGCCGTGCTCGATGCTCCCACTATGAACTGGTTCACCGGTCGCTTCAAACCGCCGGCGTGTGCCATCCGCTGCACGCACGCTAAACTGCAAGCGAAAGGCGGCCCCACGTACCGCCAGGTAGTTCGGCTGCTGCTCGGATGGCAGAGGCTGCCCCTCCGCGTCCTCCGCTACAATGCGAGTATCCGCACCGCCAAACAGCCGGGCGTATGCGGCGTTGGTGAGCATGGGTACCCCGTTCTTATCGACTACCAACAGCGCATCCCCCATACTCAGTAGAATAGCCTCCAACTGCGCACGTGCCGCCTCGCTCGCCTCTCGCTGCTTCCCCACTGAGGCCGCCAGTCGCTGGAGTTCGCGGCTGCGCCCATCGAGGTCCTCGTTGGCGGTATGTAACTCCTCGACTGTTGTCTCCAATTCTTCGTTGACGGTGACCAATTCTTCGTTGGTAGCCTGGAATTCCTCATTGAGGGTCTTGATTTCCTCAGCGCTGGCCTCCGCCTCTTCACGCCCCACCAGGAACTCATCAGTCGCGCTCCGCAACTCCACATTGGCCTCGGCCAGTTCCTGATTGGCCCGCGAAAGCGCACGGTTGGCACGTGAGAGTGATCCCACCTGGGCCCGCAATCGCTCAACTTCTGCAATCTTACCGGCGTAGGCCCGTTCGAGTTCTCCCGGCTCGCCGGCCTGGACACGCGTATGTTCGGACGCTTCGGCGGCGGCCAGATCGATGGCCGCCTGCTGCCGACGTATCAGTCGAGTGACGTCACTCACCACAAGCAGCACCCACTGCACATGCGCTGGTGCACCACCCGAGTCATCGCCTGAGTCATCGCCTGAGTCATCGCCAACTCGGCCGTCCTGACCCGGCGGTCGCTGTCGCTGCTGATAGCCGTTGATTTGCAGGTGCCTCGGCTCTCCGCCGACCGTCTCCACAATGGCGCTGGTGTCGCTGTCTTCTGACGCCAACTCGTCGGATCCGTCTGGCTGCAACCCTCTTGTTGATGCCAGCCATGCCGCTGACTCGGCCTCGCTCTGGTGGAACACGGCATCTACGATTCGACGCAGCGTGTTAGCCGACACCGTTTGTGTCAGGTGAGTCAGGTCACTTCCCATTGCCACACCATAAATGCCCAACAGGTGCCTGGCAGCCGAATTGATGATCTGGATAGTGTAGTCCTGATCCACTACAACCACACCGACCTCCGCCTCGAGGAGCAGGTTCCCCAGGAACTCGCCGGTGGAACGGCTATGGACACCTCCGGTGACTCCGGTGACTCCGCTGTGGCGATTCTGCATCCTCGGCAAGGGAGTGGGTGTCAGGTGGGGAACCAGTGCAAGCGGCACGAGTGCCCCTCGAAGGGCAGCGATCGCTGGCTGCAAATGCCCGTTGGTTGGCGGACCATTACCTAGAGTACTTGGTAGAGTACTCAGCAGGGAGACGGGCAGATAGGCGGCGCTGGCAAGCATTCGAGCAATTGGCGCCAGCACCCGCTCACCGTGACGGCGGTAGAGTTTCTGGTGCTGATGGGTAGCCACAAAATACGTCCCCAGCGGTTTAGACGTTTCGGCCTTGCCTAATGCTAGGCAGCCGCCATCTCGTAAGGCAAAGGCGAACAGTTGCAAGGTGTGCTTCTGTAGTTCGGGTGTGAAATACATGAGGACGTTGCGACACAGCACCAGATCAATGCGCGGAAATGGCGCTCGCTGCCCCAGGTCATGCTGCCCAAAGACGACGAGACTGCGCAGGTGCGGCGTGACCTCGTAGAGTGCAGCATTCCGATCAACCGGGCTGCCCTCCAGACGGCCATCTACGGGCCTGGCGAGGTTCCGGTCGAGCAGGGTAAAATAGCGGGCTCGCAGCTCCTCGGGCACGCTGGCAAGCGAAGCGGCTGGATAGAGGCCACGCCGCGCAAAGGCCACCGCCTCCTCGTCCAGATCGGTGGCGAAGATCTGAACGGCGAACTGGTCCAGCTCCTCGCCCAGTGCCTCGGCCACCAGGATCGCCAGCGAGTAGGCCTCCTCTCCCGTAGCGCAGCCGGCCGACCAGAGGCGTAGTTCGTTCCCGTGGGTCCTCGCGTGGACAATGAGATCGGGCAGTACCTGGTCGCGTAGCGCCGCGAAGAGCGCGGGGTCACGGAAGAACCCGGTCACATTGATCAAGAAGCTGCCGATCAGCCGGGCATATTCCTCAGGCTGGCGCGCGAGGTAGTGCAGGTAGTCAGGAAGTTGGCGCTGGCCCGTGGCCACCTGACGGCGTTGGAGCCGGCGCAGAATCGTGGGACGCTTGTATCGGCTGAAATCAATGCCACTCCGCTCACGCACCTGAGCGAGCAGGGCCTGGAAGGAACGTTCCTCCTCCTCTGCCGCAGTTGGGGCGGACCTGGCCATAGAGGGGCCTGAGGCACGAAGAGAGGGAGTGGTCAGGAGGTCAGCGAGCAGCGGTCCGATGCGGGCGAGGTCGGCTACCAGATCGACCGTTGAAGGAGCCAAAGACTCAGGCATCCCTGGGTAGGCGGCAGTCACCGGATTCTCGATGATGACCAGGCCTCCAGCGGTCTTCACCGCACGCGCCCCCAACGTGCCATCCGACCCGGTCCCGGTCAGAATCACGGCAATCATCCGCTCGCCGTAAACACGTGCGGCAGTCGTCAACAGCCGATCGACCGAAGGTTTGGGACTCCGTCTACCCGTTTCACCATCGGTGCGCAGACGCACGACATGATCGGTGATTTCCACGTGCCGATCTGCCGGCACGACGTACACGACTCCGGGCAACAACGGTTCCGGATCAATGACCGTGCGGACAGGCAAGGTGCTATGTCGGGCCAGAATCTCGCCGAGATGGCTGGGATACGTAGGATCAAGATGCTGGGCCAGCACGATGGGCGCAGGGAAATTGGGCGGCAGGGCGGCGACCAGGGTCGAGAGGGCCTCAACGCCGCCGGCTGAAGAGCCGACGACGACGAGTTGGTACAGCGCGGTCTCCTCCCGCTCCCCGGTCTCATCAGCCTCATCCATTCTGTTCGTCATGGAGTATACCCTTTCGCACAAAAGAACCGGGTGAACTGCCTGCTCGTTGACAAGTGGAGATGGAGGGATATGAGTTTGGCAGACACAGCCATGCTTCAGCGCCACGTCTCCTATCAGCGAGCAGCACAACAACGCTAGCCTTTGGCGCCTCGGATAGGGCAGGTGTCCACGTGGTGATAGTTTGTCATAAGGCTAGTGTAAGCCAACATTGCTCTGGGAACAAGCGCAACCCTGGACAGAAGCCTGGACAATTCCACTATTCTTGTTCATTTTCATCGGCTTCTCTGGCGCGCCAGCAGCATGAGGACGTACGCTGAAAATCACAGATGCGGCCAACGAGCATCCCAGGCGAGGGCTGACCAGGAGACGAGCACGAATCTAACACGAATCTAACAGGTCTCGTACGCGTTTCTAATACCTCATGTGGCATTATTAGTCTGGTAGATTATGTAAATCCTTGCTTGCCTCACGTATG
>JBKQTH010000036.1:0-33732 GCA_052143275.1 Ktedonobacterales bacterium
CTCCGATACCGTCCGACCTTCAAGTACCTCGCCAGGGGAGTGGGGGACCTCATCTAAGACCCAGGCTCGATCGCCAAAGGGCGTGTCCAGGTTCACCCCACCCCCTGCCCCCTAGGACTAGCTCAGCGCCATTGTAGTTGCTCAGCCAACACTCTCAAGATACAAGAGGCGTGTCGGAGAGAGGTCATGACCCCGTCGTCGCGGTCGTCATCGTGGCCGGTGTGGTTATCACCGTGCGCAGCAGGAATAGAGATCGCTGAAGACGTTTCCCAACCGAAGAACATAGAGACATCCTTGAAGTCTGCGTCGCGACCGAACCGCGCGATCAATCGGTCATAATGGAAGACCGTCACCCAGATGTTACCAATGCGTGCCTTTTCCGTCGTCTTCCCCGGGGAGCCGTGCGTAACAGTGCTGCCATCACGCACCTGAGGCAGCTGTGCGTCTCTGTCTACGTGTGCTGAATTCTCGAAGCGCTGCGGAAAGCTACCGATGCCTTTAAGACTGCCGCCACGGCGGCGGAGGAGCGAAGATGAGCATGCCCGATCTGGCAATTGCCGCGACCCCACCACGCGCTGGCAGCGCACGCGGGAATGACGTGGTCCTGCGTGTGCGTGGGCTGAGCAAGCAGTTCGGCGCGCGCCTGGCAGTGGATCAGCTGAACTTCGACGTGTATCGTGGCGAGATCTTTGGCTTCCTCGGCCCCAACGGCGCCGGGAAGACCACGACGATCCGCATGGCACTGGGACTCATCACCCCTACCAGCGGTACCATCGAAGTGCTCGGAAAGAACCTAGCCAAGCACCGCGCGCAGGTGCTGCCGCGGGTGGGCGCGCTTGTCGAGCAGCCCGCGCTGTACCTGTACATGTCCGGGCGCGACAATCTCCGGGCTGTTGCCTCGGTGCTCGGCGGCGTTCCTGAGGAGCGCATCGACGAGGTGCTGGAGCTGGTGAAGCTGCGCGGCCGCGACAACGATCGCGTGAAGACGTACTCGCTGGGGATGAAACAGCGGCTTGGTGTCGCTATGGCGCTGCTCCAGGACCCTGAGTTGTTGCTGCTCGACGAGCCCGCCAACGGCCTGGACCCCGCCGGTATTGTTGAGATGCGCGACCTGATGCGGTCGCTCGCGGCATCCGGTAAGACGGTCTTCATCTCCAGCCACGTTCTGACCGAGGTGCGCCAGATTTGCACGCGCGTGGCGATTCTGAATCTGGGCAAGCTGATCGCCGACACCACTGTCCAAGAGCTGGTGGCTGGGCGCGGCCAGTATGTCGTCGAGCTTGAGCCGGCGCAGGTGCAGCCAGCATTGGCCCTGGTGCGGCAGCAGTCATGGGGCGACAACGCATCCGTGAATGCGTCGGGCGCCCTCGTCACCTCCGCACCTTCTGGCCGTGGCCGCGACCTCAACGTATTCCTGGTCAACGCCGGCTTCGCGCCCGATAGCCTCACCCCCGAAACGCATGACCTGGAGCAGGTCTTCCTGAGTCTGACCAATTCCGCGAATGGAGCGACGCGATGACCAGCACTACGATTGCCAATCCTGTCACTGCACCGCACGGCAAGCTCCATACGGCGACGCCCAGTTTCGTTGGCATTGTGCGCGGCGAGCTGCTCAAGATCCGGCGCCAGTGGAGCACCTGGATCATGGCGCTCGTCGTTGCGGGCTTCCTCTCGCTGCAATACTTGCTCTACCTGCTGCTACACAATACCGAAGAGCGTTTCGGCGCCCAGCCAGTCCGGTTCCTCTACACCATGATCGGCACAGACTCGACCATGCTCAAGGTCTTCGGCGGTGCGCTCTTGATCGTGGTTACGGCTCGCCTGATCGGCATGGAGTATTCTGGCGGGACGATTCGTGTGCTGCTCTCGCGGGGCGTCGGACGACTGCAGCTGCTGTTTGGGAAGTTGACAGCGGTCGCGCTGGTCGCGTTGATACTTTCCATCGTCGGTGTTGCCTATACCTTTCTGCTCAAGCTGCTGGTGCTTTCCGTGAAGTTCGGCAGTCTCAACATCGTCACCAAGGCGCCCTCCACCCTCTGGCAGGATAGCGGCGTGCTATATCTCACCATCCTGGTAAGCTTTGGCACTGCGATCCTTCTGGCCGCCGCCGTGACGGTACTCGGCCGTTCGGTCGCGTTTGGCATGACGGTCGGAATTGTCTGGTTCCCAGCCGAGAGCTTCGCGACCATCTTTCTCTTCGTGGCTACCCGACTCACAAACAACACCTTCTGGTCGGTCGCGAGTGGCGACTTGCTCGGTCCGAATCTGGACGTGATGGGGACTCTTGTGCTGCCAGCGCGTGCAGCCGCAGTTGGGGACGTATCCTTCACCCCTCCGCTCGTGCCAGTGACCGGCGGCCACACGCTGCTGGTGACGGGGGTCTGGGCCGCCCTCTTCTTCATTGTCGCCGTGGTCCTGACCTGGCGCCGCGACGTGCAGGAATGAGAACCCGAAGGTGTCTAGGCGCTCAGGTACTGCTCACCTCCAACGATTGATGGCGATCCGACTGCCCACCAATATCTGCTTCAAACTCGATTGTTTATCTGACTGCACTGCTACTGCGTCGGGTCGCACTCTCCTGAAAATGAGGAACTAGGAGGGCGCCACCGGCGTACCAAGGATCCTGTCGAGCGCGGTCGCTGGCAGTGTCTCCGGCAATTGGCACGTGGATTCACGGCCCAAGTGATCGCTGGGATTATGAAGTATTCGGCCTTTCGGATTGGCCGTGTTGCCCGGCGCTATAGCGAGCACGGTCCCGACGGGGTCAACGAACTGCGGCCGTCAGTCGCCACTTCGCCACTATCGACGACCTCGAAGATGCTCAGGCCGCACGCCGTGTCGTCCTGCAGGGGCGTACCGATCTCGGCCGCTCAACCACACGCTTCCATTGGTGGCCTCAGCGGATCGTGAAGCGCCGTGGGCCGAGGACACCGTGAGCTCAGTTGGGATCGCGGGGCCGATCGGGGTTGACGCGGTAGCCATACGGCACCCGGGTCCAGGGCAACAGCGTCCCCGTGCGCAGCTTGGCCAGCCGTCCTCGTCGCATCCGCTCGGCAATAAGCGTCCGCTCGTATTCAGTCACGGCCCCACGGATCTGGAGCAACAACTGGTCGTGCAGGTCCTGACTCATGGGACGGTCGAGAAACTCCACGACACAGCCAAAGCGCTCCAGTTCCTCCAGCAGCAGGACTTGGTGGACATACTTGCGAGCCAAGCGATCTGGCGTGGTGATGAGGACGCGCTCCACCTCCGCCGAGGCAACTGCGTCGCGCAGCGCATCCAGGCCAGGACGGCGTAAGCTTGTGCCGCTGTAGCCGTCGTCGCGAAACACCAGGCACCCCGCCACTGGCGCTCCGTCCTCTTCAACCCGAGTGCGGAGCCGGTCGAGTTGCTGGTCAATGGTTTGGGTGTTGGTCTGGCGCTGGCTCGAGACACGGGCATACAAAGCGACCGTCATGGCTGTCCTCCCCTCCTGGCTCTGGCTGGGTCGGCGCCGAGAGCTGCGCCCACTGCATGAGGTGTAGATACGCCCGATCCCAGCGCTGCTGTCCGTCGGGGCGAGGAGCCGGCCGACGGCGCAGGCGCCAGGAAGGTGGGTGGCGAACTGGCATGTCGTCCTCCCGGGCGGTGTCGATACACTCGATCATCGGGAGGAGCATACTCAGGAGGGTCCTGCCTCCAGGCACGCGGCAATGGATAGGACCGGGGCCAGATCAAGGACAAGGTGCTTCGCCGGGTCCAGCAGAATTTGTCATTTGTGATTAGTCCATTTAGACGCTCTGCCAGGCAGGCCAGTCGGCAGGAAGCAGCCGCCAGTCACAGCCGGCACAGAGCACATAGAGCAATGCATTCACGATTGTGCGTAAATGATGCTGTCGCGGGTGTCCGGTATGTGCCACGGGAAAGAGTGGTTCGAGCCGGGCCCACTGCCGCATCGGACAGGTTGGTGAGATACGTCTGTGGCTTCATACCCACGGCCTGTCTTGCTTGGGCGTTCCAGTACTTTCCTCAGTTCCCTAACGGTCTCTGACACCAGTCGCATTTGAAACTGGAATCAGTGTCATCTTCGGTACACAATATTGGCACCGACGCACTTGCACTTTCCAGATACCAATGGCCATACTTAGATAGCTTGTGCCCATAAGTCTCAGCAATCGTTCGGACCCTTGAGGCTGGGCGGCATCCCTGACCAACAGACTAGGGACTAAAATGGAGCAATGGAACGATGCAACTTTTGCTCGCCAATGGGCCGAGCAGAATATCGACAATCCCGCTCGGGTCCAGATAATCGGTCTATTAGTCAAGATCATAAAGGACTATCTTGGGACGGCCAGCATTCCGCCCCGCATCCTAGATGTTGGCTGCGGACATGGAGTCATCGCTGCCCATATTCTTAAGGAACTTCCCGAGGTTACGCTGGTTGGTGTTGATGGGTCCGCTCCGATGCTCGAAGTGGCGCGGGAGCGGCTCAGCCCATTTGGTGCACGAGTTGCACTCATCCAGGCCGATTTCGAGACTATGACCCCGGCTGACTTGACTGATGGCCCGTTTGGGGTCGTATTCACCTCTCAGGCTATCCATAATTGCTCGGATGAAGGCAAGCAGAAAACCCTGGCGAGTTGCTATGCGGTCATGGCACAGGGAGGTTTGTTCGTGCTTTACGATCGCATCAAGCTGGTGACGCCTTCGCTTTTCTCCGTGTACCGCAGCATCTGGGATACGACGGGAGCAGATTTTGGTGGGCAGCAGACTGAAGGAGACTCGTTTACTGAGCACGAGTCGATTCGTCTCGCCCGGGGTGACCGGCCAGGCAGCTTGGATCAAAATGTGCTTTGGCTCCGTGAGGCAGGGTTTCGCGAGGTGGCGGTGGTGCAGGTGGTCGGAGTCCGCGCTCTCATCGTGGCACTCATGTGAATGCAGCTGTGCCGATGATTGGCTCACCGATGCAGCCTCGATCGAGCACCGGTGGGAAGTGGTGATAGGGCCTACACCTTGGTGATACTGCAGAACTCGGACCTGTCTCTGGCTGATTCTAAACCGGTCCGCCTGTAGAGAGCACGAACCTGGTGCCTGCCACCGAGTCCAGGCTTCTGGCTGTACTATGGCATCACTTTCTCCCCAGTCTGAGGATCAGCCGATAGGATGCGCGTGCGTGGCCTTCAGCATGTGGCCACGTACTCTCCAGAGCCCGTAGTCCGGATTTAGTGTCGGTCGCGGTAGAGTGTGCCGGCCGATCTTGCATTCATTAGGCGTCAACGGAGGTCGAACTCCAAGTCCCTCGAGCAACTTGGTATAGTACGTGCTACGAAGAGGGTACAGGCAACACCAACACCAGGTAGGCTCTACGCTGTTTTCTGGGATACGTTGCCCTCGCTTGAAGGGGGAAAAGAACGATGACACCACACGACTCACATGCAGAACATGTCCATACGCACGGCCCTGATTGTGGGCATTTTGCCATCGAGCATGAGGGGCATACAGATTACCTGCATGAGGGGCATTTGCACTACCCTCATGACGAGCATTACGATGAGCATGTGCTCCCCATAAGCCAACAAAATCCTGCTTCCTGTACACCAGTAGAGTGCGCGTGCGATCATATCGATTGCGGGCACCCGAAGGTTCCACATGGAGATCATGTGGATTATCTCACTCATGGTCAACTGCACCATAAACATGGCGATCACTGTGACAATCATGGTCCACTGGTGACGAACTAAGCGAGTATTCATGAAGGCGCAGAGTGAGCCGCAGCCATATCCTCGCCGTGACGAATCAGGCGCCTGCTTGCTGGGTGACCACGGCCCTGTCGTCGCGGACTTACTTAGCACCTGCGCAAACCGACCAAGCTCCCAAGTGAGGGTTTGGCCCCAATCAGAGTCATTGGCCGCAAAGAGTCCTTCGGGACCACTCGCCGGTGCCATCCGCATTCACTACCACGAGGCCACGAATGGCGGCAAACCAACTACTTCCACCGGCATTCCACTGGACGATAGTAAACGCTAGTGCCAGCCGCTTGCCGTCCGGCGACCAGAGCGCGTGCAGATCCCGGCAAAGAAGGTGCGGTGATGATTCGTTCGCTTCTCGGGTTCACCACGCTATTGTGGCAGCAGGGAATTGCTGGTATGATTGCAAGAAGAGAGCATCCGTTCCATAAAGGGGAAAACAGGCGGTGGAAGAAGGCAGTACGCCGGATGGCGACGACGACCGGGCACCGCGAGAGCTCACAGTTCCCGTCACCGCCTCGATGCGGGGCGAGCTGCTGCTCTGGGATCAGCCCCGCCTCGAGCGCAACCCGGCTGCAGTCTACATCCGCCGGCTTGGCTCGGTGAAGTCCCGACGCGTGATGCAGGACGGCCTCAATACTATTGCCACCGAGGCTCTGGGCGTCCCACCCCAGCTCCGGGTACGCCCGCCCGCCGACTCCGCTGACTACCCGGCCCGCAAGAAGCGCATCGCAGAAGAGAACGTGACCTACCTGTACTGCGCCTGGAGCGCACTGCGCTATCCGCATACCAGCGCCGTACGGGACTGGCTCGCCGCCCAAACCGAACAACCCTCAGGTTCCGGCACGGCGCGCTACGCTCCCGCCACCGTCAACCGTATGCTCGCCGCACTCCGGGGCGTCCTCAAGGAGGCCTGGCGCCTCGGTGAGATGAGCGCCGAGGATTACCACCGGGCCGCCGACGTGCAGAATATCAGCGCCACCACCCTGCCGCGCGGACGCTCGCTTACCCACGGCGAGCTAGCCTCCTTGCTCGACGATTGCCTCCGCGAGCCGCAGTACTATCAGCAATTCCCCAACTACCTGCCGCGCGACGCACGCGATGCCGCCCTCATCGCTATGCTCTACAGTATTGGTCTACGCCGCTTCGAGATCGTGGCGCTCGACCTGGAGGACTACAACCACGAAACTGGGGCCGTGCACATCCGCCACGGCAAACGACGCAAGGCGCGCCAGAGCTTTTTGGCCAGCGGCGCCACCGCGGCAATGGCGGATTGGCTGGCAGTCCGCGGAACGGCTCCCGGGCCGCTCTTCTCTTCGCTGCGCAAAGGCGGCGTGATGACCGGCCGGCGCCTCTCCGATCAGGCGGTCTATCATATCCTGCAGGTCCGCCAGCGCCAAGCGCACATAGCGCCGTTCTCTCCACACGATCTGCGCCGCACCTGCGTAGGCGACCTGTTGGACGCCGGGGTCGACATTACCACCGCCAAGCAGATCGTCGGCCATTCCAGTGTGGACACCACTGCCCGCTATGACCGGCGCGGAGATCGGGCCAAGATGGCTGCGGCCGACAAGCTCCATGTGCCATATATTGGCCGAAAGTTGGCCCCAGGTGTGGACTCGTTGGGGACGATGCACAGGAGCGAGGACTGAGGACTGAGTCGCTTCGTCGAGTATATGTGGGCGAAGAGGCCGCCACTGTTACCTACCCAGTTTGCTGCCCGGCTGGGGCTCGCCAAACTGCCCTGCTCTGTTGGACGGATTGCTCATCTACAGACTCAGGAGCCGCAGCGCCAAGAGGGCAATCCAGCTCCAGCCCGCGATAATTGCTAGGCGATGGAGCAGGCTAATCGGCGCGTTGACCAGGGTGCCCTTTTCATCGAGGTTCAAGATCACACCCGTAACGCGGGAGAAATCGTACTGAGAACGCTCTGGACCTAGTGGCTCTCCGCTGGAA
Source organism: Ktedonobacterales bacterium (assembly GCA_052143275.1). Classification (GTDB taxonomy): domain Bacteria; phylum Chloroflexota; class Ktedonobacteria; order Ktedonobacterales; family JADMIN01; genus JAJPKE01. The sequence continues at coordinate 7,683 of JBKQTH010000036.1, forward strand.
GGGCAAGTAGAGCGCGGGCTAGATCCGGCGGCAGCGGGTGGCGGGCCACCGGGTTGCGCCAGAGGGTATGCTGAGCCGAGCGTTCTAGGTCCCAGTCAGCGGCGCGTAACACCCCGCTTAAGCGGACAATGTGGCGGAAGTAATCGCGCGCCCCCGGAAGGCCATAGCGCTGGAACACTGCATTCTCGCCGCGCCGCGCCAGGCGGCCTAGCTCCCCTACTGCCGTCTCGACAGAGCAAGACTGGTGGATCTGCGCGCTGGTGCCCACCAACAGCACGTTCATGGCCGCCGGTGGGAATTGCCCAAACTTGGTGCAGAGTACCTCAGCCCACTTTACGGAACTCAACTCCGCTCGCACGTGCTTGATCTCGATATGGCAGGAGATATGCGTACGGAATGTGGCCGTGAGGTCAGGGCCGCGCACCTTCTGGGCGGCATAGCTCTCGTACGCGACTTCAAAGCGGCGATCGGACAGCAGCCGCGCTGCCGCCCACAACTCGAGCCACAGGTCCTGCCAGCTCGCCGGCCCTTCCAGGCTCCGCACCTTCTTGCCGATCTTGCCGCGATACTCGTCGAGAAAGGCGCGGAAACGTGGAGAGTCGGCCATCTGCGCGGCGCAGCGGCTCGCCAGAGGGTGTCCGACTCCGCCAAAAAGACTTATGAGCAGCTCTTGGTCCGCGGCTCGCATGGCACATGCCTCACTGGTACTGACTGCCTGTCTCACGCCTCTCACCATTATTCTACCGACACTATACCGGCTCGCGGAACCAGGTGGCCGGCAGAATTCCCAGCCAAATGCCAGGAGTTTGGCACCTGTGATAAAGCCCGTGGCTACTAGGTCCGCGGGACGCCAACTCGGCACTCCGGCCACCAATAGCGGAAGGCGCAGCCGGTAATGGCTCGGTGCTGAGCCTGATCGGGGTACCGCGGAAGGCTACGGTTACCTTAGGAGCTAAGCGCCCCTGGTCACCCCCAGAAACCTGGCTTCCGTGGCGGAGCCAACAGACGTTGCGGAGCTGTCACATAGAGAGACGTGTAGCCGCAGGCTGTACAGACGTGGGCTACCCAAGGCACGCAATCTCCGCGCGTGTTCGAGCCGGGAATCAGCACGCCCTCCTCCCAGGTCTGACATATCACACGGCTGCCCCCACACTGCGGACAGGGGGCTGGCGCACGAGATGTCGTCTGCTCACTCATGTCGAATCCTCCTCGCTGCGGCTAGCGGTTCGGCGCTTGCCGCCATGGCTCATAGAATCGGTAAAAGTGGTCGATAGCACTTTCCGGCCGGAGCACCTGATACGCAAAGCAGCGCTTGAGACCAGCCAACGTCGTTTGCTCTTGGACGCAATCGAGAAACGACGCCGCTGCCGGCTCACGTAGCTGTCCGTCGCGGGTCAGAAACTGGCCCCAGAGCGCCATGAAGGCAAACTCATCATCGAGGGGCTGCGGGTTCTGCACATACTCCGGAGGGAAAAGGCGCCGGTACGCGTCGAGGTGGTAGAGCCAGGAGCCCCCTCGCACCGTTTTGGCCTCGGGTAGCGTAACGCGCACGGCGGCGAACATGCTGGCTAATTCCCGCACGCGGACCTCACGGCGAGCTGGACTCAAGGCGCTCAGCTGGGAGGATTCCCGGTTGATGAAATGAATGCGGATCGTCTGTTCGTCGGCAATGTAGGAATAGTAAAAACAGCCGTAAAAATCGGCGGTGAAGTCGGTCCGCCTGCGCTGGTAAAACGCGAAAGTCCACTCCGCCGGATCGGATGTGCGCCTGAGACCCTCCAGGTAGGCTTGCCAGATGGGGTCAGCCGGGTCAAAGGACCTACCCAGATCAAAGCTCAAGTAGAACGTCGTGTAGGCCAGCAGCATCTCATCCACAGGAGACTGCGTGATCTGCGCCACCCTCTCAGCAAACGAGAGCTGTAATTGGAAGAAGTCTTTCGCCAGTTCCACCGGTGCCCCGCTTGACTTCAAGTTCACTTTAACAAGCACAGTTCATTGTAGACGATTGAATCGCCATCGGCTAAGATCACAAGATTATATGAACGGTTTCGCAGACGAATGGAGAAAGAAGCTGTGGTCCATCGTGATGATAACTTGTTCCGGGTGAGTTGGGCCCTTGAGAATTAATGGAACGAAATACAACGCTAAGGATTAAGCGTGACGGCACTTCACCGCCTTGAAGAATTGCGTCTCCGCGGGTGCACATATCTGCGTCCTTCTCGCTGACAGCGTGTTTTGCCGTGGGGAAAGGTGTCAGCATGCGATGAACTGGCTGCTTGGTTTTCAGAGGATCTGCCGGTTGAGCACACTTCATCGGAGCTTCCGTGACCGATCCGACGAGCCGAGCGCAGATCTCTGAACAGGACATTGCTCTCCGCTGTCCGCCTGGTGTGAAGGCTCTTTCCGGGAAACTGCAGGTCACCTGACCCGAAGGTGGGCCGGGCCCATCCCACAACCCAACTGGCGAGTGGAGGGGCGTTTCGCCACTCCTCCGTACGGCGGCGTGGTGCCGCCTTGCGTCAGAGCCGGTCGCCCACGACAGGGGTGCCAGCCAAGCCCAAGAGTCCGGATGCTGTAGCGAGGGTGACTAAGCGAGAGCCGGACAGCGGAGGCGGTGGTGCGTCCTAGAACCTCCCGGATTCACCCGGGAGAGGGGTTCAGCTGTGCGTCTCATAACACGGTGGACTGTCAGAATAGCCTGGTCGGTTCTCGTTGACCACCACGTATGAAGCGAGCGCTGTGTTTCCAATTTCTCCCTAGGTCTTCATTCCAATGCAATCGACGTGGCAACGCACACTCATGTGCAAACTCTGAACTCTTGCAGTACTATTCATCAAGAGCACAATAAAAGGTTGAAGGTTAGGAGGAGCACTATGGACCCTGAGCGAACCAGTGAGTTGGCCGTCGGTGACCCAGCTCCGGACTTTCACCTGCCGGCCAGCACCAACCACGAGATTGCCCTGAGCGATTATCGCGGTCGCACGCACGTCGTCCTCTTCTTCGTACGCAGCTATCAGTGAATGCAGTGCCGCACGCACGCTGCCCAGTTGGGGCGGCTCTACCCTGAGTTCCAGTCCGCCGGCGCCGAGGTACTCGTCATTTTAGGCGACTCTCTCGAACGCGCCACCCGATACGGCACCTCGCTCCACCTTCCCTTTCCTGCCCTGGCCGACCCCGAGCACGAAGTGTATCACCGATTCGACCTTGAGAGGGTGTTCCTGGTCGTCCAACGCACGGCCGCGGTCGTGGTGGACCGAAACGGCAGGATAGCGTATCTGAAGCGCGCTACCAATCCACAGACGTGGCTCAAGGAGAGTCAGGAACTGCTGCAGGTCGTCCAGGGTCTGGAACACGGCTGAGCGTGACCAATCTACGCGTGTTCCTCCTTGGCCGTCTCGCGGCGCACCACCGGTGCAACTTCGGTCGCCAGCAGTTCGATAGTTTCGGCGACGGCATCGAATGGCAAACCACCGATATCAACTTGGCCGATGAAGCGCTGGTGCCCAAATAGTTCGTATTGGTAAAGCAGCTTATCGATGATCTGTTGCGGGCTACCAACGAAGAGCGCGTTCTGCAGCCGTGCGTCCTGCTCGTAGTCGGCGCGTGAGAAGGACAGGTGACGGGTCCGCTCGCCTCCCAGTTCTTTGAAGTAGTTGTTGCGATAGGAAAAGAACGTCTCCAACGCCTCCTGCGAGGTTCGGGCGATGTGCAGGTAGCTGGTTACTGCGAGCTTCAGCTCGGCGGGCGTATGTCCAGCCTCGCTGCCTGAGATTCTAAAAAGCTCGACGAGCGGCACGAAGCGCGCGGAAGGACCACCAATGATGCCCAGGTTCATGGGCAACCCCATTGTGCCGGCACGGATCGCGCTCTCTGGGGTGCCACCAACCGCAATCCAGATGGGAAGGTGAGATTGTACCGGGCGCGGAGCGATCTGGGCATCATGGAGCGCAGGACGGAAGCGGCCCTGCCAGGTTACGCGGCCCTGGGAGTTGAGCAGGGTCAAGAGCTCGATTTTTTCCGCGAACAAGTCATCGTAGTCATCCAGGCTGTAGCCAAAGAGGGAAAAGGACTCGGGGAACGCACCGCGTCCCGCGATGATCTCGGCGCGTCCCCAGAGATCAGGTCCAGGGTGGCAAAATCCTCAAAGACCCGCACGGGATCGGCCGTGCTCAAGACGGTGGACGTGCTGGTAAGTCGGATACGTCTCGTACCCTGCGCCACCGCCGCCAGGACGACAGGAGGCGAAGAGGCGGCGATATCGAGGCGATGATGCTCGCCAAATCCAAAGACATCGAGGTCTGCTTCGTCAGCCAGCATCGCCATCCGGATCACCTGGTTGAGTCGCTCCTGTGCGGTGAGTGTCTGGTGGGTATGGGGGTCAGGCACGAGTTCTCCAAACGTGTGAATGCCGAGTTCCATTAGGAATATCGCTCCTCATTCAAAAGACCTTGCTAGGCCAGGACGCAACACACCAGTGCCGACGAGAGCAGTGCTGTTCTGCCGTTGAACCGGGAAGAGCGGCGCATAGTGCCCAGTGGTAGCCACACTACGACCCATTGCGTTCAGGTGAACACGATAACGATTCTCATCATGTGGTCCAAAAAATGACGCGCTCTTCTACGTCGAGGCCCTGGGCCTCTGTACGCGAGTACATACTGATTTCCCAATCGCCGGCGCCCTCGAGAGGAAAGTGGACGTTTGGTATGCTTCGAGGGCGCGGCGGTGAGAAAATACTTCATGTTATCTGCCAGCTGCACGTCTTTACTTCGACGAGAGCGCCTTTGTGAAGAGTGTCGATGGCCACCAGTTCCACTTTCCCAATAGGACCACCGTCGCCGGCACCAGGAGCGTGCGCACCAGAAACGTGTCCATCAGGATGCCCGCTGCGATCCCGAAGCCGATCTGCTGGATTTGCGCGGCACTCTGGCTTCCCCCGGCGGCAAAACCGAGGACCGCGAACGTACCGGCGAGTACCAGGCCCGCCGTCGTCACCGTGATGCCGGTGATGCTGACGGCATCACGGACCGCCTCGCGCAGGGGTTTGGTCTGCGCCTCCTCGCGGATGCGGGTCATGATCAGAATATTGTAGTCCGAGCCCAGCGCCATCAGAAAGACGAACATCAGGAAAGGCAGGACGAACTGGATGCCGTTCTGGCCTCCCAGGTCCACGAACACGATCGAGACCAGTCCAAGTGCAGCTAAATAAGAGAGCACCACACTCGCGACCAGATAGAGCGGTGCAATGAGGCTACGCAGCACCAGCGCCAGCAGGATGGCGATCAACAATGCGACCAGCGGAATGATGTGGTGCAGATCGCTGGTCGTGACCTGGCCGACATCGTAGGCCAGTTCGTCTATGCCGAAGATGCCAGTTTGGCTGGCCCCCGCTGCTTGTCCCGCACGAGTCACTTCGCGCCGCAGAGCCGGTACCCCGGCGGTGCCGCCGCTGTTCTGCTTCAGGATGGTCACCAACTGGATGGTGCGCCCATCCGCGCTGATGTACTGTGCCGTGCCGCGATAGGCATTGTAGAGTAACGGCGGTACGGTGGCCTGAAACTGCGCTGGCTCCTCGGCGGGCAGAGCCTGTGGCGCCCCGAGAACCTGGTGCAGCTGAGTCAGTTGCGCCACCGTGAGAGGGATGCCGTTGGGCGTCAGCGGACCCAGGACAAACGTCACCCCCGGTATGGTGCCGAGCTGCTGCTGGGCGGTTGCCAGCCGTTCGGGACTCTGCCAGACCGGTTGCCCATAGGCGAAGTACACTTCGGTGAGGATGCCGGCAGGCGCGGGATAATGCTTGGCGATAAGAGCTGAACCCAACGTGGAATCGGCGCCCGTCGGGCCCTGGTTGATGGCGCCGAGGCCAGCGGTGGGACTGTTGAGCGTGCCTAGAGCGAGGCCGCCGAAGAGGATGATGCCCAGCAGCAAGGTAAGTGCCGGATGCTGCACCAGCCCACCAGTGAGGCGTCCCCACACGCCCACGGGCTGAACGTCGACCCGTTGCGTGGAGGTAGGCCAGAAGACCGCCCGGCCGAAGATTGTCAGCAGCGCCGGCAAAAGCGTCAAACCAGCCAGCAACATCAGAAAAATGCCGATAGCCAAAGAGGGACCGAGGCTCTGGTAGATGCCGAACTGGGCGACGGCGAGGCTGAGCAATGCGGCCATGACGGTGAACGCGGAAAAGGTGATGGTTTCGCCGACGGTGCTCACTGCCCTCCGTACGGCATCCGGGGGCGTTAGGCCGTTGCGCAGTTCCTCACGTACCCGGTAGATCAAGAAAAGCGCGTAGTCGGTGCCGGCACCGAGTATCAGCACAATCAGCAGCAGGGGAGTGATGGTGGAAACGGAGAGGTGCAAGTGGTTGGCCGCGCCGGTGATGACGGGATTCGCGAGCAACACGACCAGCCCTGCCGGGAGCAGGGTGATCAATGGGGCCAGCGGCGCACGGAATACCAGCAACAAGAACAGGATAATGAACACGACGGTGAAAGCGCTCGTCTGGCCCTGAGACGTATCGAGGCTGGCCGTGTTGTCAATGGAGAGTGCTAGTTGCCCAGTGAGGTGCATCTGCAGTCCGCTTGAGCGGCTTTCGGATTGCAGATGAGTGCGGATAGTGCTCACCAGTTGGTCGGCGGTGCCACCGCCCATCGGCGGCACCGCCGCCTGTATCTCGGCCTGACGGGCGGCACCATCCGGCGACACACCGGTATCGAGGACTTCTTTCACGTGCGGCAAGGTACGAATCCAGGCTTCCACCTGGTCAATGTCGGCTTGATCGGCCGCCGTCAGCCGACCGGAACTGGTGGCGGCGATCAGCGTCAGCGCGGCATACTGGGAGTTCTGAAAGGGGGCGGCCAGCTGCAATGCCTTGCTGCTCGGTGAATTGGCAGGCAGAAAGACGCTGTTGCTGCTCTGCGTGACCGAGCTGAGTCCCGGAAAGAACCGTACACTGGCGAGGGTAATGATGACCCAGGCGACCAGGATCACCCAGCGGAACCGGACGGAGAAGTTGCCAATCCCGCGGAAAATCTGCTGCATTGCTGCGTACTCCTACTGGTGCGTATCAGGCGCACCACATCTTCCACCTGACGGGGGACGATCCCCTGCCGGTCGGTGACACGTCACACCGCTCTACGGGTGCGGGACAATGCGAAAATGAACCAGCGCGATCCCCGGTGGCGCGGAAAGGAGATCCTGCCGCGTGGGGGTACGATCGCGCGGGAGACCAATAGGCAGGCGGCGTGCCGCTGCCGGTCCCAGCCGGCGAAGAAACTCCTCGAGGGTGTCAATCACCGCGTCGCGTTCTTCTATGACGCTTGGAACGGCCTGCAGCTGCTGCCCATTGAGCAGCAGTGTCACCGGCGCGTGGCCACGCAGGTTCGTCCGCCAGCGCGCCGAGCTGAAGGCCATGACCTCATCAGGCGCCCAGCGGAAGTAGCCGATCGGAATAGTGTAGTGCTTGCCGGTCTTGTGGCCCCTATAGGTGAGGAGCATGAGCGATCCGCTCATTAGACCGTGCAGCGGCGAGCGCAGGATCCCCTTCATGACGGGGTTCATGACGTTGAAGATCCACAAGGGATAGAGTGGTCTTGCGCTCGCTCCTGGTGGCTGGGCAGGCGCAGGATGGTTCGGAGCCGACGCGGAGTCGTGCATAGAAACACCATCCTTCACTGGTTTCGGCCGGAGGTATGGCCAAATGGCTAGATGCCGATCGGCGTGCGGACCAGGACCACGCTCATCCGACCATCCACCCACTCCCGTTCGATAATGAGGATCTTGCCAACAAACGATCCGATGTTCATCACCTTGCGGACTTGCGCGTCCTCCCACGGCAGAACATAGTCGCGGATGCGCCGCAGCGCGGTTTCCAGGTCGGGCACGATCTTCTGGCTGCCCACGACCAGGATCACTTTACCGGCCGTACCGGCATACGGGCCAAGCTGGCTCGCCGAGGCCGACGCTGCTACCAGAACGCCATCCTCGGTAACCGCGTTGACACTTCCCAGCATGAAATCGGGACCAGAGATGAGCTTGCGGATCTCGCGCGCCTGGGTTCGGCGATCCATCTTGGTAAAGCGATTCCGCAAGGCATCATAGCGGTCTGTATCATGTATGGCGTCGAAGATCCCGGCATCCTGGAGGGTCTTCGACTTGCCGGTGTGGATCTCTGCTCCTTCGGGCAATCGCTCCAGCACGACCGTGCGCGCCTGGTCGCCGTCATCCACGATGACCGCCTCGATATTGCGCTCCCGCAACCGTTCGGCGACGCGCTGCAAGGTCTCCTCGGACGCGGGCGCTGTGTAGTCTTCTTGTACCTGAGTCATGCCATACTCTCTATCACTTCGGGACAGTATCAATGTGCACTAGTACTAAATTGGTATCACATTTACGCGGCAAAGACAGCCGGTACGGTGCTGGCCTTGGGTCAGCACCGGCGATGCTCCAGCAAGCTGCACGCGGTCAGCCCGCGTCTGCTCTCTCGTCCACCTGGTCTGCCGCCACTCGTCCGCTGGCGCGGATCTTGGCAAAGAGTTGAACCAGCATAAGGCGCTCAGTTGGCGTGAGGGCCGCGAGCATGCTTTGCGCGATGGAATCGAGGCCCTGAAGGAATCCCCCGATCAGCAGCAGCCCTTGCTCGGTCGGCGTCACCAGAAAACTGCGGCGATCCTGGCGATTGAGGCTGCGTGTGACGAACTGCTCAGTTTCCAACTCATCCAGAACGCGGGTGAGTTTACTGAGACTGAGACCAGGGATCGACCGGGCAATCTCCTTGACAGCCAGCGGACTGCGCCCTGCGAGCACACGGAGTACGTCCACGCCGGCGGGAGAGCACGTGGTCGTATTTTCGAAGCGCTGCAGACTTTGGCTGAGTGTATCGCCGAGGAACATCATGAACTCAAACACCACGCGCACCTGTTCGGGATCGGGCTTGGATTCTCTGCATTCCATACTGAACCTCCTCCTGCGGCGCCATGGCAGCAGCATGCGCGGAAGCGAACACGCAGCAATATGCGCACTCCGATATAATATCGCTGCGAAAACAAAGTACCAGAACCTGATGATGCTGTCAAGAGATTCCTGACTGGAGGTGATCTCATGCGATGAGTCTCCCCGTGCGGCACGCTGCGGTATCCAGACCGATCTTGATTGGTGTGGTTAGGGACGGCTCATCGTTTTTGGCAAGCAGTCTCTCGCCGTCGGGGCGAAGCACGCCCTCAGGACTCACATGCCGATAGAGGGTTTGCCGAGAAATGCCCAACGTTGCGCACAACGCCGCGACGTTCGTTTCGGGGTTGCCCATCGCTGCCAGGGCCAACCGGATCTCCGCTGGGGTCATGGAGTGAGGTTGTCCGCCGGCATGGCCGCGCGCCCGTGCTGCTACCAGGCCGGCACGTTTGCGTTCGGTAATGAGATCGCATTCGAACTCCGCAAGGGCCGCAAAAATTCCAAAGATGAGCTTTCCCGCAGGAGTGGTGGTATCGATCGCTGCCCCCTGACCGGTTAACACCTTCAATCCGATGCCTCGTATCGTCAGGTCGTGCACCATATTCACCAGATGCCGCAGATCCCGTCCCAGCAGGCGATCCAGTTTCCACACGACGAGTGGGTATCCCCTTCGCGGAGGGCCTTGAGACAGTGGGTCAAGCCGGGACGATCATCCCGCATCCCCGACGCGCGATCGTCGTAGAGATGGTGCTGGTCCACTCCAGCAGCGCGCAGCGCGTCTCTTTGGAGATCCAGCACCTGGGAACCATCGGCTTTGGACACGCGCATGTAGCCAACCAGCATGCCACTCCTCTTTCTCTGCTTCTTTGCTGTCACGCAAACGGTCGAGCGTGTTGAAAAATTCCACTAAACCAAGCGGTAAGTCAATGCCTTGCCAGAAACGTTGGTACTCTCGAGTTGTGTGATGCGTCGCCTTCGAATCCTTTCCCGGCAGCTTGCCGTCTCCTGCCTGACCGAGTACACATTGGCCTGTCTTACACGCTTGAGCCGATGTGATCGGGGATGGAGCATGGCGATACGCGCGCTGTCGGTAACCAAGAGCGGCATCTCTGCCTGGAAGGTGAGCCAGCCGGTGTAGTACGTTCTCGAACACCGGTCCAATGAGCACGAACATAAACCACCAGCTCGGCACCTGTGCCGGGCGTGGAGCTCACCGCTCTTCGGGGTGTCCCGCTAGCATATCGCACCTGCAACTCCAGGCCAGATGGATGTGTTAGAGCACTCCAGAGTGCGTCAAACTACGAGCAAAGCAGGAGATGCGGCACATGGCTGAAGACACCATCACGCTGACCACGTTCTACACGTCGTGGAAAGCGTACCAGGATCACCTCAAAGAGACGCTCACGTCGCTCACCACCGAACAACTTGCGCTTCGTGCCGCACCGGGACTGCGCTCCATCAGCGAGACGGTCGTGCACATCATCGGCTGCCGGAGGGTCTGGTTCACCGGGTTTCTGGGCGAGGACAGCGGCGCGGAGGTGAAGGCGTCTGCGAGCTGGGACGAGCCGGGGGCGCCTGTCCCAACCGCAGCCGAGCTAGCTGCGACCCTCGACCGCACCTGGCACGTTATGGCCGATTGCCTGGCTCGCTGGAGCCCCGCCGATATGCACCAGACCTTCGCCGACGAACGGGATGGCAAGCGCGTCGAGTTGTCGCGTGCCCAGGTAGTCTGGCACGTGCTCGAACATGACCTGCACCACGGCGGAGAGGTCTCGCTCACCTTGGGCATGCACGGGATCCCGGCGGAATTCCCGACGGTTTGGTTCCCTGACTGAGGCGCACAACCGCTACGGTTGACGCCTCCCTGGATAGCTGCGAGGTGTGCCGGCACGTGCTGGAGTGAATAATGCACCCGGCGCCGAGCCGGCACGCTGCCTCGTCTCGCCTCCGCGTACGTGCCGTATGGCGGGTAGGCTCGCTAAGGGGCTGTGTCATGATGGGAATACAAGTACGGAGCACGGCTCCCCAGACTCCTGTTTCGCTGGAGGAGTTCGTCCCACACCTGCTCCAGCGTCTGCTGCAGCCTGTCCAGCTCGGGCCAGCGTCCGCGCTGAGATAAGACGCAAAGATGGCCCAGCCTACTCCCATGCTCAGCGGTTGGAGCGAATCTCCGGGCCGGACCTGCGCCAGCGCATCCTGCACCGTCGCGATGCAGGTGGCGTATTCGCCTTGCGTGAAATACGTGAGGCCGATCATATTCTGCACGTCGCCGCGCGCCCACACCGGAAGATCAGGCCAGCCTAGCCGGCGCTTCGAAGCCTCCCTGGCGTCCTCATAAGCGCCGAGCCGCTGTACGTATCCAGCGTACTCGTCCAGCGCCATACTCAGTGCGGGCCAATCCTGGCGTCGCTCGAAATACGCTATCGCCGCCGCGCAGAGTTCCCGGTCGCGCTCCACCTCTTCGTGGCTACTCACCCGGAGCAGTGGGTTGAGCGTGGCGATGCGCAGGCGCCACAGCTCGTCCTCATCTGCCGCCACAGGCCCAGCGCGCGCTGATACCCCTCTACCGCAGCGTTCCCCATGACCGCGCAGTCGCCAAGTTGCTCGTAAAGCCCGAGATGCTCATCTACTGGCGCCAGCCTTATCGCGGCACGAACATGGGCCAGCGCGAGGCAACGGGCGCGTGGGGCATTTCGGCAGGTCGTGCGGCGGCAATTTCTCCGCCATGACTACTGGACTCTCGGCGATGGTCGAAGCTGCCCGAGAGTCCAGTAGTCATGATAGGATGGTTGCGCAGTCAGCTCTCGCGCTAGGAGTAGCCCTGAAGGCCCTCTAAAAAACAGAAGCGGATCGAGTCCGACTACGCTCCGGTGGTGGGAGCAGTCCGCTTGCAGCCGCATCTGCCGCCGGCTCCTCCGAGTAACGGGTAGCGCCCAGCATTTACCGAGGCTGTGACGCGACTATACAGAGTATTTGACTGATCCTGGGTAATGTCACCTTTGCTCACCGCCTGGGAGAGCAGACTCTTTACCGCGCCCAGGTAGGCCGCATTCACTGCACTGAGTGAGACATTGTGAGCCTTGGCGATCTCAGGGATAGTCTGTCCTGCCTTCAAATCCGACTCCAGCCTACTGGTCGAAATCCCCAGGCTTGCCGCCACTGAGGTGATGATGCTCTGGCGTGCTCCCGCCAGCATCTGGTGGTTGTTACCCCTGGCCCAGTGCGCGAATTGACTCAGGTGCGAGCAGGGCTGTGAACCATATTTCTGCACCATCTGCAGAAGTTTGCTCTCTTGCTGCGAAGTGATCTTACCGTCTTTGGCCATCTGCTCAATGACCGTCTGGAGCGCAGCGCTGTTGGCGCTCTCCAGCTTGCTCTCGCTCACGCCAAGCTGCTTGGCAAGTGTCTGTTCATAGAGTTGGCAGTAGCTGGTCGCACTGCCGGGCGTTGCCTGACCAACGCTGGTGGCGGCGTCGGTATTCCTCGATGCAGATACTGGAATGCCGCCGCTAATGATGAATCCGGCGAGGATGCCTACCAGAACGAGACTGGCGCCGGCAACCCGCATAATAATCCGTTTACGCATAGCTTTTTCCTCTCCTTCTTACCGCTGGCCGCATTTGGATTGCCTCTCTGTACTCTAATTCACGTGTGTTACACATGTGTGGCGGAGACGAGGACCTAGTGCATAATCACGCGACCTTTTCGGAGATGACGAGATGGGGTTCATGGGAACAGCCGAAGTAAGCACAAATGCGCTCCGCCAGCTGCTGAGCCGAGAGTACCCCCTCGCGTTCCACCACCTGGCGTTTGCCATGGACCCACTTGGGTTCAATGGGATTGAGCCAGGGACTTTGCGTGGGCAACCGGAAGGGCAGAATCCGCACGCCCCTCCCCGTCAGCTTGACCTGCCGATTGTGAGTCCGGATCCAGATCCGTACTCGCTTGCTTTTGTGCCAGGAGGCGTTATCCCAGATCAGCAGCCAGCTCGTGATGCCCTGGTCCACCAGTCGCTGGGTACACCAGTCCAGGAATTGGGTGGTGATCGCACTCACGGGACGCCCGGTGACGAAGCGCAGCCACAGCTGCGAGCGATCCGGCTGCTCGGGACGGCCAGTCTGCCACAACACCCCGTAGCAGGCCAAGGCTTTGGGGTCCGGATCGGCAGCACGCCAGGATTGCTCGACCAAGCGCACGGGTTGCTCCGGGCTCTGCCAGGCGGAGGCTGCCGGCAAGGCAAACCGACTCCACCAGACTTCGTCGGCAAACCCAATGGCCCAGCCGGGCTGCTGGCTCGCCCAGGCGATCAGGCGGTCTCGGATGTTTTTTTTAGCTGGTACTGCGGATCGGGGCTGCTGATCCAGTGCTTGGCCCGTTTCCAATTGGTGCCTAACCGTTGCAGGGCCCGGCGCACACTTTCGACCGAGGTCGGGGCGGCAATAAGCCCCTGCTCGAAGCTGACCTGGGCGGCGGCCTCCAAGGTCCAGAAACTCTGCTCGCGGCCAAAGTCGCGCGGCGGACGATGCAACAGCTCGCCCAAGCGCTGGGCGCTGTCGGCCGAGAAGGCGGTGCGCAGCCGATGGGGACGCGAGGACCCCGCCGCGAGGACCGCCAGTCCGTGGGCATTGAAGCCATTGATCACGTTGCGCACGGTCTGGCCGTTGCAGCCGAGCTGGCGGGCAATGGCCGGCGCACGTTCGCCGCGCTCGCTGGCCAGCACGATCTGGCAGCGGCGCAAGACGAAGGAATCCGAGGAGTGCAAGCCCGCTTTGATCTGGCGCCGTTCGTCGTCGCTGAGCGGGCGAATGAAGATGGGTGCTTTCATGCCCTCCAGGATACCACATCAACAACGACCTTTCGTGAAAGAGCACTAGACTCTGCGTTGGAGGCACTGACACCGTTGGCGTTGTCGGACTCCAGTTCTGCTCAAAGTACTCGCTGCGCGGACCACGCTGTTTTGGTCCTGCACTGGTCTCGCATGGCCACCGACTATCCGCGTTCCCTGCCCGCTTTGCTAACTCCACCCATGCACGGTGATGGTATCAATCTCCTGGCTTGACAAGCATAGGTTCCTCTATGATACCGACTCGCAAAACCCGTAAAAGGGTGGAGCAGACTTTTGTCACGTGGCCGTTTGGTGATATCCTGACTCTCCAGATGTATGAACCTTAATCTGGACTCTGTTGGGTATAACTAGGACCCCAGCCGCCACTGTTGGAGACGGACCAGCAATCAGTTGACTAGTGGGAGGTGACAGGACATATGACGGATCTGTTACAGTTCAGGAATTATGGCACCGTACCATGGCACAAACTGTCGAATTTAGGTAGATACAATAGAGTTACTGTGGACGAGCATGGTATCCAATACCAACGCATGATTTGGGTGATCATCCCGCGGGTTCTAGAGGGTGCAACTGTGGGGCACTATATTCGGTTCGCCGACATTACCGGGGTAGATGTTCGACACCACAAGCCGCCCTTTCCGTACAGTATTATGTACAGAATTTTCGGAGAAAAGGTCGTATCTATCTGGGTACAGAGCAAGGGCGCTTACCCGAGTCTCAGCCTTAACTATATTCCGGGTTCGCTAGCTCAACGGTTTCTGGATCTCCTGCCAAAGTCTGTGCCAGTGAACGATCATTGGAGTGAATGACCCAAGCGATGCTTATAAATTAGGGGCGAGAAGACCCATCCCTGTGTTGTTTTCTGCTCTCGTCACCCGATTTACTTTGATCGTGGCCTGTCCTCATCATCCCATGAGGCGTCATAGGATCGACTTTTATTTGAGGGGCTACGCGTAGGTAAACAGGGTCACGCAGGGCGAAAACAGTACACCGATCCCGTGAACGGGACCCTGGATGAGAGCCCGCATCGCTGTGTGCTTATGTTCCCGGGCACTCCATGATATCGCGCTGGATGGTTCCTGCAGAATGCTCCATCAGAGCCGAGGCCGCCCCCGCGCGTTTTTCCGCTTTGTGTCCGACCTCCTCTATGTACTATACAGAGAGCAGACGAACGAGAGGGAGAGCGTGCATGGAATCGGTGCGTATCTATCGACTGACCGGCCTACGCCCGCGATACCGGGCACAGCTCTGTGCGGCCCAACGGGAAGCCGCCGGGGTCTGGACCCTATGCCGGGACCTGCACCTCTCCGCCCGCCAGCAGCGCACACCCTGGCCAGGGGAGAATGACTTCCAGCAAGCCACCAGAGGTCGCTTTGCTTTGCACAGCCAGACTATCCAGGCGATATGCCCGCACCTTTATGGGCAACATCGAGACGACACGCGAACTGCGCACGACCAATCCAAAGATCCGTTACCCCTACAAAGACAAACGCTACTACCCGCTGCTCTGGCCCGCTCAGGCGGTGAGCCGGGAACGGGGCCGGATCGTGTTGCCGATGGGGCGTGGGCGGCCCTCGCTGGTCTTTCGTGTTGACGTGCCCGAGCAGAGTGGGGCGTGCAAGCTGGTCTGGAACGACGGCTACGAACTGCACGTCGCCGTGGAGGCTACGCCTGTGGACGACTGTCCCGGCTCCGCCCAGGCCACGGTGGACCTGGGCGAGATCCACCAGGCGGCGGTGACGACCAATACGGGAGTAGCCCTGGTGGTGTCCGGCCGAGGGATACGGTCGCTCAAGCGGCGGCACAACCGAGCTCTGGGCCAGATTGCCCGGAAACGCCACCGGTGCCGGAAAGGCTCCCGCCACTATTGGCGCTTGCAGGCGGCCCGACAGAAAGCCAGAGCCCGGAAGCGCCGGCAGATCCGGGACTTGCGGCACAAGGGGACGCGTGCCGTGATCACCTTTTGTCAGCAACACGAGGTGGGTCGTCTGTTTATCGGGAATCCCCATGGGGTGCGCAACCATCGCTGCGGACGTCATCATAACCAGCGCATGAGCCAATGGGAGTACGGCCGGGATCTGGCCTATCTGACGTATAAAGCCACGTTAGCCCACATCGAGAGCTTCACCGGCTCTGAGCGGGGAACATCGAGCCGGTGTCCGGTCTGTGGGTGGAAGCAGAAAGTACGCGGCCGCGTCTGGCGCTGTCGCCGTCCGGGGTGCGCCTTCGTGGGGCACCCTGGACGTGGTGGGCGCCGTGAACATGCACCCGCTGGCCTTTGGTAGCACCATCGACGTTCCCGCTCGCGTCACGTATCAACGGCCCGGTCCCCTACGGGTCCGTCCCCGGAATGAAGAGCCGGGGAGGGTGCAGCCATGCAGCCGGCACGTTGTAGTCGCCCGGACACGGGCCACCAGCTAGCTTGCTGGCGTTGTCTTGGTGAGTCGCACCTTCAACCGCCGCTCTGTCGAGCGGGTCTCCCGGGAGGCAGGCTACCGGTGCGATGCTGCCAAGAAGCTCATCCCCTTTAGGGGATTGAGAGTGTCACATACATAAGCAATAAGCGGTCCGGCCTCAGTAATGACTAGCGAGTGCTGCATGCGATGAATCTCCACAAGTGAGAACCACCGCGCGATCTCTTCTGTCCCACTCTCAAGCACGAAGGAATCTTTCGGCTTGGCTTTCCAGTCATAGTTTTCGTGGACACGTCCAAGGAATAGAAGGCGTTTCGCAACCTGCAAAGTAGGATAGCCGGCTCCTGAGCGCGGCTTGCTCCCGAGAGCAGGAGGCGTCCCACGACACCTGCTGTTGGCTGTGACCAGGCGCCTCTCCCACCGCCATCCTATCGCCGCACCATGGCTGCTTGCGCCGCACGTGGATGCACTGACGCTGGTGCGGCGCTTGGAGTTGCTGGCGCTATGCCGGGTGGCCGTCCACTTCACCGATGAGCAAGTGCCCCCGACACCTCTGCTTCGGGTAAATGTCACTTCACGATAATCTGTTTGTCCTTCTGCAGGGCGGCCAACGTCTCTAGGCCCAGGTTGAGGTGTGCCTGCACCAGCTCCGGCGGCGTCAGCGCCATCCACTGATTCAAGGACACGTCCACAAACCGATTGCTGCGGAACATCTCCAGGTAGCGCAGCGGCTCATTGCCACGATTCTCGACATAATGTGCCATCGAGAATGGGACGTAGCCCACATCGCCCGCCTGGTAGTCAAAGGTCCGGGCATGCTCACCTGAGGCAAAGACGGTCATGCGACCACGACCCGAGAGGTAGTACTGCCACTCGTCGTGAGGGTGCCAGTGTAGCTCGCGCATCCCGCCCGGCTCAATGTTGACCAGCGCCGCCGCAATGGTGGAGGCGGCCGGGAAATTGGTGGAGTCGGTGATGCGGACCCATCCGCCTGGAGCCAGAATGGGCTCCTGGGCCATCATGTGGTGGCTGAAGGTATTCGGCACCAGTCCCGCTCCCGACTGAACCGTGTCCGCGGCCATTGGACCGGGTACTTTACCAGCGAAGATGTAGCGTTCGTGCTCGACATCTATGGGGATATTGGCGAAGGCGGTCTCGGGGACGCCGAAGTTCTTGGCCAGCACCTCGCGCGGGGTGTGCTTGAACAGGTCGGTGATCAGGAAGGTCTCGTTCTCCGAGAAACTGCCGTTGTCGAAGACGAGGAGGAACTCGCAGCCCTCCTCCAGTCCCTGGATGGAGTGGGGGATGACCGAGGGGAAGTTCCACAGGTCGCCCTCGCCCACGTCGTCGATGAAGGTACGACCCTGTTCGTCGACGGCGGTGATGCGGGCGCGGCCGGCAAGCATGTACGCCCATTCAGCCTGCTTGTGCCAGTGCAGCTCGCGGATACCGCCGGGTTTGAGGCCCATGTTCACCCCGGCGAGCTCGGTGGCGACGGGCAGTTCGCGGACGGTCACCTCGCGGGCCCAGCCACCGGTGACGAGGCGGTTGCGGGCGTTGGCGAAGGAGAACTTGAGGTTGGGAATGGTGCCGTTGTCGGTATAGGGCGAGGCCAGCTGGTCGGGGTTCTCGCGCTCCAGGGGCACGTTGCGCGGCCCCCGGATGCTCGTGCCCAGGCCGCCCCGAATCGGTTCCGGCAGCCCGTTTTCGGCGCCGGGGCGTTGTAACGTATCGGTCATGACTGTCGCTCCTCTGGTACTCTCGTTGTACTCTCGATAGCTTGCTACTCACTGGGAGCGGTCGCTGCTCCCCGGGGCAAAGACTAGTAGTGTCTCCTGAACTCGGCGATGCTCACCCCGATCGCGGCAGCTATCACGCGTGATACCCAGCGCAGCTTTCATCGGGCTGATCACCAGTTCTGCAAAGATGAACAGGCCTTGGGTCGTGCCTGCTCCATCTGCGCATGGTGACCGTATCGCAAAGGTAAGGCCACCAAGAGGCGTGCAGCGGGCGCTCCATGAGCGAACTAGCTGTAAAAGCAAAGTACTTCTGACACCAACACTGCAGGATTCGATGAGCTGTTCTCAAGCGGCAAGCAACGTACCACCGCGGAGTTCTCTACTCCAGGGAAGCCCGTCTCTACGCGCATGCCGTGCCCAGGCCGGCTGTGGATCCCACACTGGCCAGCACCGGGCCGCAGAGAGCGACGCCGAGGATGCTCCCGGTCTGGCGGAACGCGGTGAGCGTGAGAAGCAGAACACTGACTGGTTGCATTGACGCCCATCCTTTCGCCCTGATCCTTTGGCTAGTTCTCAAGCGCAAGTGTGCGAGTTTCACTCAGATATCTTGACAGGAGCATCGGTTGTCGGACTACTGTGGTAACAGGGCTGTCAGCTCATGTTCTGGCTCATCAAGGTGATGGCCAGTTCATCGTACACACGAGTAGGATTTAGTAGCCTGGCAGGTTTGGAGGAAGTTCCTATGGCCTTTGAATTGCCACCTTTACCATATGATTATGCCGCCCTCGAGCCGTATATTGACGAGCAGACCATGCACCTTCACCACGACAAACATCACGCCGCGTATGTTGCCGCCCTCAACACTGCGTTGGCGGGCCAGTCAGAATTCGAGAGCATGGCCGTCGAGAATATTCTGCGGAAGATCACCAGCATACCCGAGAATATTCGCACGGCAGTGCGCAACAATGCGGGCGGCCATGCCAACCATACGATGTTCTGGGAGATCATGACTCCAGGAGGGAGCCGCCAGCCAACTGGCGCACTGGCCGCCACAATCGAGCAGACGTTCGGCTCTTTTGACCAGTTCAAGACGACCTTCAATGACGCCGGCGTCAAGCGCTTCGGTTCCGGTTGGGCCTGGCTCATCCGGGGACGGGACGGCAAGCTGCAGGTGATTTCAACCGGCAACCAGGACAGCCCGCTCATGGACGGAAATTATCCAGTGATGGGCAACGATGTCTGGGAGCACGCGTACTATCTGAAGTACCAGAATCGCCGCCCTGACTACCTCAACGCCTGGTGGAACGTCGTCAACTGGGATATAGTGGGCTCGCGATTCCAGCAGGTCCAGCGCGGCAGCTAGCTCATTTGACGGCGCCGTCTGCTTGTCTTGGCATGTACCTTGCTCGCGAGCCTGTGGGTTGGCGAGCAAGGTCATTTTGTGAGCGCTGGCCGCTCTCATCGCCGGGTGGATCGCCCGCCTGCTTACACGGGGTCATGGGTTTGGGTGCCTGGGTGATATCGTGCTCGGGCTGATCGGCGCCGTCGTCGGTCTCCTGATACTTGGCCTGGTAATTGTTTCCGGAGACTGCTCGGTCAGCAACTTCGCTCTCTGGCCAAGCCGGCGCCGCGGCCCAGTCGCGCACCACGGGACCCATATGGACACGTGAGATATTGCGTTGCCGAGGGCATTCGCCTGGAAACGGCCCCAATATGCAGCCACCCGACGAGGTCACTTCCACTCGCTTCTCCGTCAAGACCTGACATCGTGCTGCCGACCTTCCTGGCGACCACTGAGGGCACTGAGGGCACTCAGGGCAGCGGCCTGGCAAGCGCGCGGAACCTGCAAGAAACGTGTCACCGGGTAGCGTGTTCTGGTAAGAAACATCGGCTACGCTGTCGATGTGGGCACGGTGGGTCAGCACCGGTGGAGCGTGCTGCTCGAGAGACGCCAACAGACCCGAGAGGGCCTCCGAACGACAGGAGATGTGCCAGAAACAACCACCGCCCTCAGGTAGGGGAAAGCCCCGCACCGGACAGGAGAGGAGGATGAGGATACCCATGAGCGAGACCATCGCAGTTATCGGACTGGGCAATATGGGCACGCAGATGGCCCAGCGCCTGCTCGATGCGGGCTACCCTCTGCGCGTGTACAACCGCACGCCGAGCAAGGCCGAGCCTCTCGCGCGCAGAGGCGCGCAGGTCTTTGACGTGCCACGTGACGCCGTCGAGCCGGGCGGCATGGTTATCACCAGCCTCACCAACGACGACGCCGTGGAGGAGGTCATGCTGGGCGAGCGCGGCTTCCTGGACCGCCTGGGCGAGGGCGGCCTGCATCTGTCGACGAGCACCATCGCTCCCGCCACCGCTGCTCGCCTTGCCGCCCTTCACCAGCAGCATGACAGCACGTATCTGGCTGCCCCGGTCCTGGGCCGTCCGGAGGCCATCGCCGCCGGCCAGCTCTGGATCATGCTCGCCGGCCCTACGGCGGCGAAGCAGCGCGCCCAGCCGGTGCTGCGGGCGCTCGGCCAGGGCATCTTCGACTTCGGTGAGCGGCCCGAAGCGGCCAACGTGGTAAAGCTCGCGCTGAACTTTCTGCTCGAAGCGATGATGGAAGCGCTCGCCGAGGCCTTCACTTTCGCGGAGAAACAGGGCATCGCGCGCGCGGATCTGAACCAGATCATCGGAGAGACGACCTTCGCCTGCCCCGCCTATCAGTTCTACGGGCGCACCATTGCCGAGCGGGGCTTCACGCCGGCCGAATTCCGGATTCCCCTCGGCTTGAAGGATATCCAGCTCGTGCTCCAGGCGGCCGCCGACCACACGGCACCAATGCCCGCCGCTGATCTCCTGCGTGACCGGCTGCTCTCCGCCATGGCGAAGGGACGGCAGGACCTCGACTGGTCAGCCCTGGCACTCGGGGCCGCAGAGGATGCGGGGCTGTCGCCGCAGGCGTGAGCACGCATGAGAAAGGAAGAAGGTACGAAATGGACACAACACAGGCATCGCCTGATCACATGACGGAACGCAATAGGGAGTTGAACGAGCGGTGGACCGCGCTGCCCTGGGCCGCGTGGCACGACACCGGTGACACCCTGCACATGCGGGTGCCCACCGTGGGTAAGGGTAAACGGGTCGGGCTCCGCCTGCTGTCAGGGACGCTCGTCATGGTGGTGGTGCTGCTCGTCTTCAGCGGCTGTGCAGCAGCCCAGAACGCGGTGTCACCCGCCCCGACCCTGGGCGAAGGCAGCGGCACGCTCGTCGCGACGCTCACGCCGGAGGGCACCAATACCCACGGCACCGGTACCGCTCGCCTGCAGTTGAACTCCGAGCAGCAGACGATCTGCTCCGTGATACACGTCGCGGGCATCGAGCTTCCGGCAACTGCCGCCCATATTCACCAGGGAGCCTCGGGAATTAATGGCCCCATCGTGGTGCATCTCCCGTCACCGAACGCCCAAGGGGTCTCCACCGGCTGCACGCATGCGCCTCGCAACCTCATCGTTGCCATCATGCAGCATCCAGCAGACTACTATGTGAATGTGCACAACATACCCTATCCCATGGGCGCGGTGCGCGGGCAGCTCTCCGTCTAAATCGAACTGTCATTCATACTCGTAGCGCGTGCAGTAGGGACGCCCCAGAGTCAAGCGAGACTCCGACGACGGTCTGGCCGGCACGGAGAATTCGGAGAGTGGCGAAGAGACGGCAGCAGAACTCTATCGCACGATTGAACTCTGCCGCCGCTCTCCACCACACCTCTCGACTTCTCAATTCCGTCTCTCGGTCGTAGTGCTGGCGGGGAGACGCTCGACCGCCGTCAGTACGTCAAGTGATCACTTGAGCGGTGGGCCAATATGCCGTCGGCAAAGCCGTAACTGCCGCTCTCGGATTGCTTGCCGTCCTCGGCATGGCGCTCGCGGTACTGCTCGAGCAGTATGCGTTGCTCGGCAGCGGCAATGACATAACGGGTGCGTTCCACGACGTCGGGATTGACCGAGATCGAGCCGATACCGTACCGGATCAGCGTCTCAGCATAGTCGGGATGCACCGATGGCGCCTGCCCGCAGATCGAAGACTGCAGTCCCAGGCGGTGGCACTCGGTTATGATCAGGCGTATGGTGCCAAGCACTGCTCGATCCCGCTCATCGAAGAGCGGTGCCATAACCGCGCTGTCACGGTCCACTCCCAGCACCAGCTGGGTGAGGTCGTTCGAACCGATTGAGACGCCGTGCACGCCGAGCCGCGCGTACTCTTCGAGCCAGTAGACCACTGAGGGCACTTCGGCCATGATCCAGAGTTCGAAGTCGGGATCCTCCCGCAGGCCCACCGCGTCGATCAGGCGCAGACACGCGGTCATTTCGCTCCCTGTCCGCACAAAGGGAATCATCAGGTTTAAGTTGGGCGTATGTTCACGAACCCGTTTGATGACCTGCAGCTCCAGATTAAACAGGCTGGGATCGCGGACGTAGCGGTAGGCACCGCGAAAACCGATCATGGGATTGGCTTCCTCAGGCTCGTACTGCTCACCGCCGACCAGCCCGCGGAATTCGTTGGTCCGGAAGTCGGTGGAGCGGTAAAGCACCGGCCGCGGATAGAACGCCTGAGCAAACCGCTGCAGTTGCTCAGCCATCTCAGCGACGAACTCCTCGCTACGCCCCTCCTGGATCAAGCGTTCGGGATGGACTCCTTTGAAGGCACTAAGGAGCATGAACTCAGCACGCAGCAGCCCCACGCCGTCCACCGGCATAGCGGCCACCTGAGCGGCCTTCTCCGGCTCGCCAAGGTTCACCATCAGCTTGGTGGCAGTGACCAGTCGACTTGCCGCCAGAATTGCAGCGGTTGCGGTGGATGCCAAGCCGGGCATCTGTCCGGAAGCCGGGGGTGTCGGCTGCTGTGGTACGTGCGCACCAGCAATGACCGACCCTTCGGCGCCATTCACCGTCACCAGCATACCGTCGTGGAGCAGAGTCGTCGCATTGCGGGTGGCGACTACGCAGGGAATACCAAGTTCTCGCGAGACGATGGCAGCGTGCGAAGTCATACCGCCGCTGTCGGTCACGATCGCCACCGCTCGTCGCATCAGCGGCACCCAGTCGGGTGTCGTCATGGGAGCGACCAGCACCTCGCCGGGCTGCAGGGCATCTCCCCCAGCGGCCGAGGCCAAGACTCGTACCGGGCCAGCCACTATTCCAGGGCTGGCCGCCAGCCCCCGTACCAGTTCCCTTCCCTCCGGCTCTCCTCCGTCCGAACCGTTCGCCGGCTTTGCGGATTTCCCGGACATTTTCCGCGTAGTCACCGGTCGCGACTGCACCAGGTACACGTGGCCGTCGTCAATTGCCCACTCAGTATCCTGTACACTCTCGTAGTGCCCCTCGTCGCGGAGCACCAGTTCGGCAACCGCATGGACCTCGTCGTCGGTGAGCACCCGCGCATCGGCGCGCTCCTCCGGCAAGTTGACCCGTACGTTCTCCCCCTCCTCGTTGCGCGTGAGCATCACCGTTTTGTGCCCGACATGCACCTTCAGGAGGCGCAAACCATCCTTTAACACTTCGTAGTGATCAGGCTCAACCTCGCCTTGCACCACCGTTTCGCCGAGACCAAACGCTCCCTCGATGACGATCTCCTGCTCGTCGCCGGTCGCTGGATTCATCGAGAAGGCTACCCCGGACTTGGCCGAGTTGACCATCTTCTGCACTACCACCGCAATCTCCGGCTCCTGACCTAACTGTAGACGCTTGCGATAGTAGACCCCACGCGGCGTATAGAGAGAGGCCCATACTCCCTGAACCTGGCGCAGTACCGCCTTCTCGCCGCTCACATTAAGAAAGGTGCTGTTCATACCCGCAAAAGACGCCGCCTCGCTATCTTCCATGGTCGCAGATGATCGTACCGCCACCAAAAGCGCGGGGGCCTGCTCCCGCAGGCACAGCTGGCGATAGGCGCCGACCACCTCGTTCTGGATCGCCTCCGGAACCGACGCCGTCATGATCTGTCCCTGGATGCGCTCCGACAATCGCTCGAGAGCTTGGCGATCGTCAATATCGAGGACATCGATCTCCCCGGCGATTTCGTCGCGTAGCTTGGCATGATCGATGAAGGCATGATATGCCGCGGCAGCAATAACGAAACCAGGCGGCACCGGAAGACCCGCCTGCAACATTTCTCCCAAGTTAGCTCCCTTGCCGCCAGCAACGGGAACATCCGATTTGCCGATTTCTTCAAACCAGCGCACGTACTCTGCCATTTCTCGCTCCCCTTCGAACACGCTTGTTCCACCCGCTATGTCGCTTCTCGTCGCTTCGCAAATCCAAGACTCCTTTCGGAGTGGCAATGCTAGAAAGCACCGAGGCAGCATGCTCGCGCCTACAGTGGCCGATAGCTCGCAATCGCATCGTAGCGCCTCCAACTCACGAATAGGTCACAAGAAAGGCATAAAGGGTCACGGTGTGTTCACGGCGCGGGAGATTTCTGGGTAGTAGTCCGGTCTCCCACTTAGATACCGTCTAGGATCCAGGCGCATCGAGTGCAGCACGAAGCAGCACCGCAGCCATTGTCGGAGGGAGCGTTGGTCTCCGCGTTTGGAAGTTAGAGATATTAGGGTGATCCGCCACTTTTCTTACGGGAGCACTGATTGGCCGACCTCAATGATATAGTTGTCAGGATCGCGCATGTAGCAGCGAATCTCCCTGCCATGGTCCTTGGGTTCGGTAAGAAACTCAGCTCCTCGGCTTCGCCACAGGTCATAACAAGCCCGGATATCGGCGACTCTTATGTTCAGGAAGCTGGAGACGCGGTTGGGGGTCTCGGGAACGGCAAGCGTCACCTCGGGTTTATCGTCCGTCGGGCCGCCGCCCACGTTGACAATGAGCCAGCTATTGGCGATTTGGATAATTGTGGGTTCCCCAGTGAGAATAACTGTACCGTCGAAAATGCGCTGGTAAAACTCCGCCGATCGCGCTACATCCGCCACGGTCAAGAAGTGGGTAACGACAAAGCCTTCTTTGGGCAGCAACTGATACTCTTCTCGGTTGATCAAGTCGATCTTCTCCCGTTCTCGAAAACTTACCCAAGTATGGACAGGCCAGGCTTGGCGTTGGGTTCCTGCTTCTTCGCCGCCAGTTTCACGCGCGGCCCAGACCTCGCGCCAGAGCCGGCTGCTCCACAGGCGTTTACCCTGTCCGAGGAACTCTCGGCCAGTTTCTCTAGATTGATCGCGGCATTCAGATCCCGGTCCAGCACGAGCCCACACTGCTGGCAGTGAAAGACCCGATCTGAAAGGGTGAGGTCCGTGTCGAGCCACCCACAGCTACTGCACCGCTTGCTAGAGGGCTCCCACCGATCGGCCAGGATGACTTGGGCTCCATACCAGCTGGCTTTGTAGAGGAGTTGCCGCTTGAACTCAGCGAACCCCACATCGCCGATGGCTTGCGCCAGATGATGGTTCTTCAGCATGCCGCTGACGTTGAGGTCTTCAATGACCAAGACCGACTTGGTTTTCGCCAGCCTGGTGGTGACCTGATGCAGCGTGTTGCTTCGTTGGTTCTTGATCTGCCGATGCAGCCTCGCGAGCTTGCGGACCGCTTTCTTGCGGTTCTTGCTCCCCTTCTTCCGCCGGCTCACGACCCGTTGCAGCCGTTTGAGCTTCTTCAGGCGTCGTTTGAGATGGCGAGGATTGGGAACCACCGTCCCATCGGAGAGGGTGGCCAGGTGCTTGATCCCCAGATCGATCCCCACCACCGGGCCGGTGTTCTCGGGCACGGGATGCTCTTCCTCCACCTGCAGGCTCACATACCAGTGGCCGGCCTGCTCGCTCACCGTGGCCGACAGGATCTGCACCCCACCGGTGGGTAGGTACCCTCGCTCTTTGAGCCGCAGCCGCCCTAATCGAGGCAGCACGATCGCCTCGGCCGACACCACGATCCGGCCAGTCAGTCGGAAACTGCCCAGTCCCTTCTTCTTGGTCTTGAAGCGCGGATACCCCAGCTTACCGGTCCACTTCCCCTGCTTCTTGAGCGCACACCTTCGGAAGAAGTTGCTAAAGGCCGCATCCAGGTTCCACAGGGCTTCCTGCGGCGCACACTTGGAGACCTGGTACATCCAGGGCA
>JBKQTH010000037.1:0-5184 GCA_052143275.1 Ktedonobacterales bacterium
GGAGTGAGGGAGGCGAGCTTCACCCGGCCAAGCTTTGGAATAATGTGCGATTCGCAATACTGGCAATGGCGCTTCCAGGTGCTCTCTTCCATCGTCGGCTTGATCATCTCCAGCCAACTGACGAGAAACTGCTCAAGCGTCTGCTTGTCTGAGACAATCGGCAATCCTGCTTGAAGGTCGCGTAGCGCCACGTTCATCTTTCGCTGTGCTTCTTGTTTCGTCTTGCCATAAATGAACTTCCGCTTGCCGCTAATTGAGATCACACCCGCCCACCTGCCATCATCTCGTCAGCCTCGGACTGATGACAAGGATTGTTTTCCTTGGCATACTTACCACTTGGTAGGCATCATGAGGTCTTTGGAATTATAGTCAAATAGCCCATTTTGGTATGAATCCTTGTCATACCCCTCCCTCGAAAGGTGGAATTCAATACGCTCGCCATACGGCTGCCGATACATAAGGCGGCTTCAGCATCGGCAGGGGAAAATGCCCAACGGCGTCAAGGCAGCTGGTGAATTAGACGAAAATGTAGTCGCCCGTAACCGGCTTGAATTCAGCATTGGCAAGAACGTTGACTACAACTTCGTGTCACAAAATTTTGTACGAAAATGTAGTCAGTTCTTGAGCCGGCAGATTGCTGGCGGCCACCATCATGTGACATGGACATAGCAAACGCTCTCCTCCCGTGCGACAATGCTACAGCAGACCGGGGACAGTCGAGACGATGTACGTGGGGAGTAGCGGCTCATGAAGCAGACATCTGACGAACTAAGATATCGGCTACATCATTCAGGGGCGGAAAAAAACGCACGCTTGAAAAAGAGGTCCTCACAGAACAGCGCTATAACGAGCTAATGGGACAATACGAGTCTGAGGCTCTGCGTGCTGGCTTTCATTTGGAATTTCCCTCTGTCTGATTCCAACCCAAAGATCAACCCGAATATACTGGATAGGAAGGGCACATCCTCATGGCACACCTGAAACGTGACCGGCACGCGCTGGTTCTTGGCGGGGGTATCGCTGGATTGTTGACCGCACGTGTCCTAGCCGACCATTTCGAGCAGGTAACGCTCATCGAGCGCGATCACCTGCCCGCTGGGTCAGAGATCCGTGCAGGGGTGCCCCAGGCACGTCATGTCCACTTTTTGCTGATGCGGGGCAAGGCCATTCTAGAGCAATTCTTTCCCGACATTGTGGCCGAGTTAGAAGCTGCTGGAGCCGTCCGTCTGGATTGGACACAAGATTTGAAGGTGTACTCCTCACCTGGCTGGTTTCTACGGTTTCCATCAGAGTATGTGATGCTGGGATGCAGCCGAGCATTGCTGGAGTGGACCATTCGCCAGCGCTTGGCGGGCTGGACCAACGTGCGTGTGCTGCCTACCACTGAAGTGGCGAGCCTTCTGGCTGACGCGCAGCGCGCACGCATCATAGGGGTGCGGGTGCGGCAGCGTAAACCGGACGTACATGAGGTAGGACCTGAAGAAGACCTGTCCGCCGATCTGATCGTGGACGCCAGCGGGCGCGATTCGCACGCCCCGGAATGGCTGAAGGCGCTGGGGTACGAGCCGCCACAGGAGACTGTCATCAATGGCTTTGCAGGATATGCCAGCCAATATTACCAACGCCCTGCTGATGCGCCGTCCGACTGGAAGCTGCTGGCCGTACTGAACGCCTACCCTGTTGTCAAGCGCGGCGGGGTCATCTTCCCCATCGAAGATAACCGCTGGCTGGTTACGCTGGTGGGGGTCAACCGCGATTATCCAGCCACTGATGAAGCGGGATTTATGGCTTTCGCTAAGAGTCTGCTGGTTCCAGAAATGTACGAGGCAATCCAGCAAGCAAAGCCAATATCCGCCATTACGGGCTATCAGCGCATGGAGAATCGCTGGCGACATTACGAGCGCCTGGCGCGCTGGCCGGAGGGACTGATGGTGCTGGGTGATGCCGTCTGTGCCTTCAATCCGATCTTTGGGCAGGGGATGACGGTGGCCGCGCAGAGCGCGCTGGCGCTGGGGAACCTTCTGGAGAAGCAGCCGAAGGGAGACTTGACTGGCTTGGGACGGCGGGCACAAAGGGCGTTTGCCAAGATTAGCGCTACGCCTTGGACCCTGGCCTCAGGGGAAGATTTACGCTTGCCAGAAGCGGAAGGGGACCGTCCAGGCCGTCTGACAAACGTGATGTACTGGTATTCTGATCGCTTCCGCGAGCTGCTGCCCCATGACCAAAAAGCGATGCGCGCGTTTGTAGAGGTCACACATCTGCTGAAACCACCAACCGCCCTGTTCCAGCCTCGGTTGGTGTTGGGAGTGCTCAGGCAAATAGGGAAGAGGCAGGGCTTTCCAATTATGAGGAAGACCTTCTATGTGCAAGAGGTTGAGAGAAATTGATGCAGCGATGTTTCTTTGACCACCACCTGGTGGAGTCTTCCGCACGAGCGGGTTCGCTCAAGGGCCGGGCACGTTTGCTCCGTGGCACTCCGCAAACCCTTGACCGAACTCCTGGCTCGTGCGCTCCCACCAGAGTGGTGGTGGTCAAAGAAAAAACAATCACAGCAGGATCAGGCGGCATGGGACGCATGCGCCTGCTGGGCCGCCAGCAAGATCGCCGCAGCCTAGGGCTGCCGGGTGGTCCAGGCGGCAAAGAGGATGCGCACCCACTGATTGGCCAGCGCCCGCAGGGCAACGGTGTGGGTCTTGCCTTCGTGCCGCTTGCGCTGATAGTAGGCCAGCGCCCACGGCTCGCTGCGCGTGCTCTGCCAGGCAAACTGGTGGCAGGCGTTGCGCAACACCTTGTTACAGGCGGAGCGCCGATGCGCTCGGGCAAAATTGCCGCTCTGAAAGGCGACGGGCGAGGTCCCCGCCAACGCCTGCACCCTGCTCGCATCCTGATACCGCGTGCGGTCATCGCCCCATTCGGCCAACAGACGGGGAGCCAGCCGTTTCCCCGCCCCTGGCAAACTCGCGAACAGGGTGGCATCAGGATGCGTCAGAAAAAGGCGCGCAATCTCCTGGTCGTAGGCGGCCATCGCCTCCATGACCGGAGCCAGTTGCTGCACCAGGGCCAGCATCAAGCGGGATTTGGTCCGCGTGGTAATGGCATCGGCGGGCAACTGGGGACGATGCACCTGCTGCCAGATCGCCTGCGCCTTGGCGTTCGCATTCGGAAAGGGCCCAGTCTGCAGCACGGCCAGGATCTCTTCTGGACGGGCGGCTTGGGCAGCGTCCAGCGTGGGATAGGCCTGCAAGAAGGCGAGCGTTGCGGCTTGGTGCAGCTTGCTAAACAGCTCCAACGCCACTGGATAGTAGGTTTTGAGGCAGGCGGTGAGCTGATTGAGCAGCCGGGTCTGCATCTGGATCAGGCCATCCTGGTCGCGGGTCAGGTGTTTGAGTTCCTGCACCAGCGGACTGTCGGGCTCCAGACGCCGCAACTGGTCGAGATCGCTGCGTCCCTTCCTGGCCAACAAGAACGCCTCAATGGCATCGGTCTTGGCGCCCGCAGGCTTGCGCCACTTTTCCAGCGTTTTGGGATTGACCGGATACACCGGCAGCCCCGCTTCGAGCAACGCCGTAATCAAGAGGCCCTTGTTGGTTTCAATGATACCGGCCACCTGCTCGGGGTGGGTGGCAACCTCACCCATCCCTTTGAGAAAGGCCAGCAGTTCCTCCATCCCTTCCGCCGTCTGGGCGACGCGCTTCTTGGCCACATGCTTGCCGTGTTCATCAATGATCGCCACATCATGGTGCTGGTCTGCCCAATCAATGCCGACCTACCACATCGTCCGGTTCTCCTTGGCGTGCTGAGATCTTCCAGGCGGGTCGTGGCCTTATACGGTGGCGCTCGCGGCGCAGCCTTCTATGATCGATTCACCCGGAAGAGTGCTGATGCGGAAGCAAGATCTTTCTCAAACGGTCGAGCCGCTAGGAGGAGGAAGGCTTTCCGCATCAGCCTCATTGCTGTGAGTTGTACACCCACTGTCTCCCTCTCACAAGGAGGGAGCAGTACCAAGTTTAACGTATAAGGAGAAGAAAAAAGAGTTATCCTGGTAGCATCTCAAAACTCTCTGCCAAGAAGAACTCTCGATGGAGCATACCACGTGAAGCGTTCCGGTCCGAGCGCATTGGGCCATTGAAATCGGCTGCATCATCGCCGGGACGTGAGCTTAGGAGAAGATGCTTGCCAAACCCGCACCGGCCCGGTTCCCAGCTTGTTGGCTCAACTCAATAGCACCGTCTTGTGCCCGCTAGATCGCATTGGCGTTCGCAATGTGTTTCGCCAGATGCGCTATTTTGACGCCAAACTTGACCAGGCTATGGCTCTGGTCCTCTCTGGTTCTCGTTCCGTTTATTAGAATTGGAAAGCCCAGAGGCCATCCCCGAGCCAGTCAGGGTAGCATACCAGCAGACATAGGCACCAGTATATCGCTCGTTCTTCGCGGCGCCGGGATCGGTAGTGGACGTGTACTGCCTATGAGGAATAGCGCAATGAACCCTGAATAGCAGTAGTACGGACGTGAGCGATGGGGGAGTGACTACATTTTCGTCCAAATCACCAGCAGCCATGGCGTGGTGTGTATCCCAACACTCGCAACATTCATCGCAAAGAGCGTGCTTTCCAGCGCGACTCCTGCAGCAAGGAGCACGAAGGAGGATTTCGTAACCTCTCTTCCAATATCTCAGGCGTTTCCATTTATGGCTCAATTGTTCATTTGAGTCTCATGCGTTAGCCCTGCCCCGATCGGGGATTAGAATACCGTTGACTACAGAATTGACTACATAGCGCTCGGACGTTCTTGGACTCATGCGGACGAAGTGCTGCGCATAACTCCGGATTCTCGAGGAGTTCTGGACGGCGCTGAACGGGGCCGAACGGTGCGCCGAGGTCTCCAAAACCGCAGGTTGCAGCTTCGATTCCTGTCCCACCTGCCCTGAATATATTTAGGCTTGTACCAGTTGCCTATGGCAGCGACTGCATCCTTGCCCCCAGTTCTGCCCCCAATTATTAAGTGTTTGAAAACGGGGATAACGCCCACGCGCATACATGGTAGCAGGAACGAAACAGTGCGCTCGTGCGTGTATACAGATAAGCTCGACACCGGGCTTGTGCGTATAGGTGAATAGAACGCTGAGATGCGTGAGGTGGCGCATGGCGAAGATTGCAGAGTCCAGGCACACGACAGTGCTCTCC
>JBKQTH010000038.1:0-2985 GCA_052143275.1 Ktedonobacterales bacterium
TAGATAGCTATTTGATATCCATGAGAATGCTCAGAAGAAAGAGCATGGATCCGAGCACCACTAGAATACCGTAGATGCGGAAGTAACATGGGTCGGATCAAAGGAGATTGGCGATCTTACTGGAGCGCGTATCGAGGCAGGTGTACGTAGAGGGCAATATGAGGGCATGGTTAGGAATGATCTCACCGGCAGACATCGTCCTATCTACCGGGGCCGCCGTGTTGATCGGAGTTCTGGCTGCTGGAGGAATCTGGCTGATATTCGTGGGCCTGCAACGTGCCATCGAAAATCGCACTGAGTCCGTGCTTGACCGTATGAACAAATATGGCGCCGCTGGCCTACCAGGGTATCCCGCCGTTCCGGAGAAGAAGAGGCGCCGCCGGCTCTTCCCTTTTCTGCCCGATGGTCGACGCCGCGTCGTAGTTGAAGCCGCAACTGCGGATCGCGGTTTCACCGCTACTTTGGGCAGAGACCTGGCTCGCGCCGACATTCGCATCACTGTCGGCGAATATATGGTCATGACCTGTGTGCTTACCAGTGTAGGGGCTCTGCTGGGCTTTGCCTTACCCATCGGTGGCCATATCCTATTGGGAGTAGTTCTCGCCATAGCTGGGTTTTATGGACCTCGCTATTATGTGACGTCGCGCAAGAGGAGCCGGCAACGCGCTTTCGACTCTCAGCTTTCGGATGCGATTTCGATGATGGCTAATTCGCTCAAGTCGGGATTTGCCCTCTTGCAATCCCTGGAGTTAGTCTCTCATGATTCCCCTGCGCCTACAAGTCAGGAGTTCGAGCGCGTGGTACGCGAGGTAGGATTCGGCACTTCGGTTGAGACCGCGCTCTCCCACCTGGTGGATAGAATGGAGTCCACCGACCTGGAGTTGTTGGTTACGGCAATCAATGTACAGCGCGAGGTCGGCGGAAATCTGGTCGAAGTGCTCGCGATCATTTCCGCGACCATCCGTGACCGGGTACGACTGATGGGTGAAGTTCGCTCAATGACGGCCCAACAGCAGTATTCCGGCTACGTCATCGCCTGTCTGCCAATTGGGCTTGCTCTCATATTGCTGATTATCAATCCCGGTTACATGCTCGGCGTCTTCCGCGATACTACCTGGTTTGGATGGACCATGCTGAGTTGTAGTCTGGTCATGATCGTCGCCGGCTTCTTGATTATCAGGCAGATCGTACACATCAAGGTATAGGGAGCGCGTATGTTGCCGATATTGACTGGTATCAAAGCGTGGTTGCCAGCCGTTGCGGGGTTTCTCGCCTTCTTCGGCGTGCTTTTGGTCGTGATTGGCTTTGCGTTGCCTGCCCGCCGTAACACAATTGAAGCCCGCTTAGAGGAGTTTGCTCCCGGTCGTCCGGTGACGCTCGACGAGATAGAGATGCGGGCCCCTTTTAACGAGCGCTTTGTTCGTCCGTTAACGTCGCAGCTCGCTCGGATTTTTGCCCGATTCACCCCGACCGGCGCACTGGAAGGGATACAGCGGCAGCTGATATTGGCGGGTCTCGCCCCACAGATCAACGTCTCGGATTATATAGGTATCCGTGGCTTGATGACGACTGTAGCGCTTGGACTGGGGGTGGTCCTGGCATTGGTACGTGGCGAGTCAGCCGGTGGATTAGTTCTGCAGGCGTTGCTGTTCGGCGTTGTCGCTTATCTAGCGCCGAATCTCTGGTTACGCCAAAAGATCGCCCAGCGCCGCAGTGAGATCATCAGCGTGCTACCGGATGCGATCGACTTGATTACTATTAGTATCGAGGCCGGACTGGGCTTTGATCAGGCATTGTATCGGGTGGTAAGAAAGTCGCGCAATGCTTTGACCAATGAATTTGCGCGAGTGCTCTACGAGATGCAGTTTGGCGTTGCGCGCCGAGATGCCTTGCATGCTATGGCGGAACGGATTGGGCTGGATGATCTAAGTACGGTGGTCGCGGCGATTGTCCAGGCAGAGCAGCTTGGCGTATCGCTAGCTACTGTTGTACGGATTCAAGCCGCGGAGATGCGTGTGCGCCGCCGCCAACGTGCCGAGCAGCTAATCCGCGTGGCGCCGGTAAAGATGCTTTTCCCCATCGCTTTTCTCATTTTTCCACCGATCTTTGTGGTGGTGCTTGGACCGGCAATCCCTGGGATCCTGCATGTCTTGCGACCTGGCCTTCATCTCTAGAGATTCTAGAAGGCTTAGAAGTTGGCCGAGACGGTCATATCGCTGTCGAGCCGCACCCCGTTGAAACCGCTGACCGGCTTGAGATTGGCGTACAGCTGCTGGAAGGTAGTGCTATCGGAGACTGGCGTGGTATCCACCTGTAGGTCCGGGTTGTGCAGCTGGCTGGTGTCGACATAGACCGTCAGGTAATCGCCCACCCCCAGCAGGAAATCTCCGCTGCCCGGCTCCTCCTGTACCAGCTCGCTATAGGTGCCGTGACCCGCAGAATTCATAGTGAAGGCATTGGGAGTATACCATTCGATGTAGATGTACTGGGTGTTTTCCGTTGGGTCATTCGCGCAGTCAGTGATGTCGGTCTCGCTTTCGCTGTCGCCTTCCAACTGACTTGGACCGCAGTTCACGGTGAGCGCTCCCATTACCATGGTACGGCCGGGCACGTCGCTGGTTGTCGTCGGATTGCTAAACTCATGAATGCCTTGATCTCCGTAACAGTCGTTAACCAAGGAAGATGCCCCTGGCAGGTTGCAATCTACGTTGAACACCGAACCAAAAATAGCAGAATTGAAGCCGGAGTAGCCCAGGATGGTGGCATCTCCCGGCAGATAGGTCCGCTGCATGTCGAAATAGTCGTCGATCCCGTTCCCAAAGACCAGGCCCTTGCGGTCGTAGGTGACGGAAATCTGCAGGTGATGCAGCGCTCCGCCGTTCGGTAGCAGGGTCACCACATCGGTCTGCTGCTCGCTCACATAGCTATTGGCCTTGTCGCCGCCGTCGTTGGTATCCACCACATAGAAGCCGTCGCCGTTGCCCG
>JBKQTH010000039.1:0-4371 GCA_052143275.1 Ktedonobacterales bacterium
TAAGGCGCCCTGACACGTTGTAGATGGTGTCGACATCGGTAGGGTTTCTCCCTACCGAAGCAGCCGCTTCGTCGACGATGGGCCGTGACTCGGCAACCCGCGTGCTGCGCCAGTCGGCGAGGTGTCCTGGTATCCATCCGTCCGCGTGTCGGCCGGTTACTGCCAGCGCCTTCAGGCCGCCCGATCCGATCCAGATCGGTGGCGTTGGTGCGGCCGCGGGTGTCAGCCCGGTGATGTGGTAGAACTCGCCGTCGAACGTGACCGGATCGCCGCCGCCGGAGAGCGCTCTCACGACCATGATCGCCTCTTCCAGCGCTCGTATTCGGGCTGCGGGCGACAGGCGGGGGACACCGAGGGCGACGATTTCCTCCCACAGCCCGCCCGCACCCATTCCGAGAACGACACGACCGCGAGAGATCGTAGACAGTCCCGTGACGGTCCGGGCGAGCATGGGAGCGGGACGGCTTAGGAGGTTTGTGCAGATCACCGCTCCGGTGATGTTGCTGGTTGCGCCCAGAACGAACCCCAGTGCGGCGTAGGCGTCGACGCGCTCGGCGAAGTAGGGATGGTCGACGACGCTGACGACGTCGAGACCCGCGTCGTCGGCTAGGCGGGCGTGCCCGAGCATCTCGCTCACTTGGTGGACGCCGGTCTCCAGCCCGAGGCCGAAGAGAACTTTGTGGTGGGGGGTCACGGTGAGCTCCTTCTGTATCTCGTATACACAGATGTCGTACAATGTTCGACATGGTAATGGAAACTGTCAACACGAACATTGTACGTGACGGACAGCGTTCTTGTCAAGTAGAGTCCGGTCCGCCATGTCTCTCGCCGAAGGTCCGCCACCGATGAACCCCTCAGTCCGTCATCGCTCGACTCGTGACCGCCCCGCAAAGGCACCGCTCAGCGAGGACGCGGTCGTCGACACGGCCCTGGCGATCCTGAAGTCGGACGGTCTGGAGGCAGTCACGATGCGCCGGGTCGCAGCCGCCCTGGACACGGGAGCTGCCTCGCTCTACGTCTACGTTTCCGGCCGCGACGGCCTGCTCCAGGCGATGCTGGATCGCGTCACCGCCACGATCGAGCTCGAAGCCCCGGACCCTTCACGTTGGCGTGCTCAGGTGCACTCGCTGCTTCAGCGCATGCACCAAGCACTGGTCGCTCATCCTGGAATCGCCGCGATGACCCTGGCCGATCCTCCCACGACCGAAGCGGTTCTACGTCTGACTGAGAACCTGCTGGGAATCCTGCTCGCCGGCGGGCTTGACCCCCAAGACGCCGCCTGGGCTTGCGACATCTTCGTGTTGTTGGTGACCGCCGCCGCCCGTGAGGACGATGTGCGGCGCCCTCGCGGCCGCAGCGACGACGGCGACCGCCGCGAGCAGGTCGACGAGCTCTACAAAACCTTCGCCGGCTTACCGCCCGACCGGTTCCCCCTTATCGCCGCCCACGCCGCGCAGATGGTCGCCGGCGATGGCGACGAGCGGTTTCGCTTCGCCATCGACGTTGTTATCGACGGCGTGGTCGCCAGAGCAGCCCGGCGGTAACCCGTGCCTTCCGGGTAGAGAGCTCGCCCACGAGCTAAAAGACGGGCTCAGAGCGCGGGTGGGATGCCGCCGACTCGAGGCTCGACAACGCCGGGATCCAGCGAAGCACCTCGCACAGCGGGCCTTGCCCATGGTGTCGACGGCTACATCGCGGCCAAAGCAGCGCTGCAGCAAGTCATCGTGCGCGGGCCGGACACAGAACAACTCCCTGGAAGCGACATGAGGAGTTCACCGAGATGCGCGACCTCCTCCGCAAAGATCCCGCTCCAGCCGCGGTTCGAGGCCGAGCATGTCGTGGGTGCGTCGCGCGCGGCCGCGGCCTTGGACTTCGCCTCAAGGTGTCTGTCGAGGTCTCCCCCAGCACTAGCAGCACTAGCCCTGAACTGGGCAGTCGACAGAGTAATCAACCCGATCCGGATATCTAGAAGCGGATCAGCCTGATTCACTAGGTTTTACTGCAAATCAGAATCATGCGGTCGGCCAGCGAACTTGTTCACGGTGTCATCCCCGGCCTACGCAATTTCCGAGCTGGTGTCTAACTCAAGTGCGCGAGGTACGGCTCACTCTGATGGGGCTCAACCTCCTGGCAAGCTACTATCACCCAGACAACCTGGGTATGAGACAATCGCATGAACTGATCTTGGTCTGCCCCCAGTTTTGCCCCCAACACCGACAACAAAGCATGATATCTGACGACATACGATGGACGCATGAGCATGCGCTGCTTCGCATCAACCACACCCAGCGACAGCCCCTGAACAGCAGCCAAATGCCCGGATTGGGTCTTCTAATCCGGTTATCCGGCATACAACAGCCGCATCAGGTGCCCCATCGCTGCACCCTCAAACCGCCGGGCGAGTCTGCCCCCTACTCTGCCCCCCACAAGGGCGAACCACCCCGAAATCTAGCGATACGAAGCGACATTCAAAAAAGTGAGAGCCCTGAATTTCAGGGCTCTCGAAGGCTTGTCAACAGATCAGATTGGTGGAGATGGGGGAGAGTCGAATACCCTTATAGACAGCGGTAGCATTCAAGAACATTTCTACCCCCGCGTATCAATGTATCGGTGCTTGACACCAATTCTGACACCAGTCTGGCCAGCCGCTCTATTCTGACGTGCTACAATTCGGCACGGGAGAAGACAGGCAAATTGGAGACGCCGTTAGATCCTGCAATCCTTGCGAGAGAGGGCCATTTTGCATATGACCAAAAAAGAAATCTCCGGTGGTGTTGTCCACGACTTGCCTGAGGACTTACGGAAGACCCTCGCGTCTGACGCGGAGGCGCTCGCGGCATGGGAGGATCTTTCGCCTCTTGCGCGC
Source organism: Ktedonobacterales bacterium (assembly GCA_052143275.1). Classification (GTDB taxonomy): domain Bacteria; phylum Chloroflexota; class Ktedonobacteria; order Ktedonobacterales; family JADMIN01; genus JAJPKE01. The sequence goes on from JBKQTH010000039.1 coordinate 2,867, forward strand.
AATGAATGGATATGCTGGGCGATCTCCGTCAAAAAACCAGAAACCAGAATGCAACACGTTGAAAGGGTGCGCACGGAACTCAAAGAGGGCATGCGCCGACCTTGTTGTTGGTATGGCTGTATTCACCGCACGGATAAGCCCATTAGCCCTTCGGTACAATATGTGCTCAGCAAGCAATCTAAAAAGCCATCGTAAATGATGGCTTTCATACACCATCTTTCAGAGTGTGTTTGGTAGCGCACACAGGTTCGTCCCGCGCAGGTACCGCATAAGCCCGAAAGCTCCATGATCGGACTAGGGATTGTAGAGCTGAAACTCGTCGGTGCCGCTGTACCAGAAAATGCCGGCGCCCGGCATGTACGCCGTGGCATACTCAACTGACGGCAGCAGGTCCAGGGGCGACACGCCCAGGGATTGCCAGCGGTCGCTTCCGGGCGATAGCCGATAGAGTGTATCCAGTATGCTGATATTTGCAGTAGAGGGAAGTGCAGGCAATACGGCATAGACGGTGCTGTCCGTCCCCACGGCAAACTCAGTGGCGATCCACGGGGCTTGTCCCTGGCCGGCAATGGTATAGCTGATCTCCAGTCGCGGCCTCTCTGTCCAGGTCTTGCCGCCATCCATACTGCACATAAGGTTACCGCTGGTCGGGGCGGTGTTCTGCGTGAGGCCGCAGATGCGCCAGGGCTGGCTCCCCTCCGGCGGGGAAACCATCGCCGTGCTCTGGGCCAGCGGCGTCGACAGCGTCGTCCAGTGCAGACCAAAATCGTCCGACGTCCCCAGCTGTGTGTTGCCACTCCCATCGGCATTGCCGCCCACTGCCAGCAGCTCCCCGGTGGTGGGATTGATAGAGAAGTCGTGATACTCCACATAGTCCGCTGCCGCGCTGCTCGATTGCCAGGTGCGCATCTGGTCGTAACTGATCCAGAACGCGCTGTTTGAAGGCCCATCATCGACATTCGCCATCGTCACGCCGTGGTAGGTGGCCATCCAGGTTACGTCGAACGGTTGCGGGCCGCCGAGCGGTTGCCAGCTCTGGCCGCCGTCGAAGGTCACAAAGTGCGTGCCCTCCGCATAATACGGTTCACCGTTCGCCTGCATCCGCTTCCAGGAGACCTCGGAGACGGCGATCGCCGAGTCTACCGCATCCGGCACGATCCAGCAAGCGGTAAGGGGGCGCGGCGGCACCACCGGAAGGGGAGCGAGCTGCGTCCAGTGCTGGGCACCGTCATGGGTGACCCAGATGATCGCGCCAGCCGAGAGCGAAGCTGGTCTCGCGCAGGCATAGGCGGTGCTGCCGTCGGCCGGCGAGATCGAAAAAATCCCATTCAAGGTACTCTCCACCGCCCCCGTCAGGAGAAGACCCGGCGGGAGCTGACTCGGCGGGAGGCTGCCGCCTGCCCAGGACAGCGGTACAGGGGGCAGCATCGACGTCGGTGTGGTGGCAAGGCTTGTTGCTGTCGGCGTGGCGGCAGTATGCGTCCTCGAGATCCCTGCCCGCGTGG
>JBKQTH010000040.1:0-9516 GCA_052143275.1 Ktedonobacterales bacterium
CCCTGCTATACACCCTTACTGGTCCCAGCCTTCTCTAGAGACAGTGGTCTTTTTGCGCGTTAAGGTTGCGCGAGAAAGTGTTAAAGGTTTATTGGCGTGCATCTGGTAGTATTAGGCGGTGGCGGAGCGATGGGGAGGGTCACCGTTCGCGCCCTAGTTGAAGATGACCGGGTCGACCAAGTCAGCGTGGTCGATCTTGAGGCTGAACAAGCCAAGCGCAGTATCAACTGGCTGGAAAAGGGGCAAGACAAGGCGCGCGCGGTTAGTTGCGACGTACGAGATCAGGCGGCGCTGGTAACGGTGCTTTCGGGCGCTGACGCGGTATTGAACGCCACCGATTATCCTTTCAACCTTGATGTCATGCGCGCCGCGCTGGCTGCTCGCGTCTCCTACGCCGATCTAGGTGGTCTCTTTCATATGACCAAGCGGCAGTATGAATTGGATTCCAGTTACCAGGACGCAGGCATCTGCGGGGTACTGGGAATCGGCAGCACTCCGGGAATCACCAATATATTGGCCCGCATTGCCGCCGATCAGCTCGACCGGATCGAGCGACTGGATGTACGTATCGGCTCAGGCGACTTCCGGCCATCCCATGCTCCGTTTACGCCACCATATTCAATCCGAACCATTTTAGACGAATGCACACAGGAGCCCATGGTGTACCGCAATGGTCGCTGGAGCGCCGTCGCGCCGATGAGCGGCGCGGAAATGGTGAATTTCCCACCGCCACTTGGACGGGCGTCCGCCATGTATACCCTTCACTCCGAAGTAGCGCTGTTTCCCGTCTCATTTCGTGACAAAGGTATCAGGCAGGTCTCCTTCAAGATAGCGTTCCCGCCCGAATTCTTGGATCAGCTTAAGCTACTGGTAAGCCTTGGTCTTGCCGCGACCGATCCAGTGGAGGTCAGCGGTTCCCAGAAACATTGCCTGGTGCAGGTCGCTCCACGGGAGCTCTTGGTACACCTGCTAAGCCAAAGAGCAACAGCGTCCTCCAAAAGCGCCGACGAGCCGGATGATTGCGATGTGCTACGTGTGGTTGCCGTAGGCATCCAGAAAGGGCAGCGCATGACTCTGACAGAGGATATGATAGTTCATCCCTACCGGCCCTGGAAGGTTGGAGCCGGCGAACTTGACACCGGAGTTCCGCTAGCCATCGCAGGCATATTGTTGGCAAGTGGTCGTCAGCTGAGACCGGGTGTACATGGCGCAGAGCTGATTTTTGACCCCCAGGTCTTCCTTCGGGAACTGGCACGCTACGGCATGCAGGCCACTGAAACGACCACTCGCGCCCTTAGCTGGCGAAGCTAGTGGACTAAAGTTGCCCGATGATCGGCTCACCGATGACTCCGCCGGCCCATTTGGCAGCGCAAGGTAGACTTTTATCTACAAAAGGTATTCACACGCGCTGCAGCTATGTGTATACTGTGCGCACTACCATGCCCAAAACGCTGACATGGTTTTCTCGAATTGGGCGTTGTATTACTTCGAGGAGTGCTTCATGGAAAACTTGGAGCAGCCCATAAATCCAGTGGCTTCTCCGAATGCAGAGATGGCGGTTGGCTTGGATTCCAACCTGATGATCGACGTGCGCGGGCTAAACAAATACTTCGGGGACCGCCACGTCTTGGTCAATATTGACTTCCCGGTCAAGCGTGGCGAGTGTGTCGCGGTTATTGGGCCCAGCGGCTCCGGCAAGAGTACTCTGATCCGCTGTATCAATTTTCTGGAGACGCCAACCAGTGGAACTATCTCCATTGACGGCAAGCCACTCTCTCCCCAGCTCTCGGCCAGAGAACTCAGCGAGGTACGCCGTGAGCTAGGCATGGTATTTTACAACTTCAACCTCTTTCCTCACAAATCGGTGCTGGACAACATTACGTTAGCCCCCACACACGTCCGGAAGATAGATTGGGCCCAGGCAGAAAAAACGGCGCATGCGCTGCTGGTAAAGGTGGGACTGGGAGAGAAGGCCGATGCTTACCCAAATCAGCTCTCTGGCGGCCAGAAACAACGAGTGGCGATTGCGCGGGCCTTGGCAATGAATCCCAAAGCCATGCTCTTTGATGAGCCAACTTCTGCGCTCGACCCAGAACTGGTTAGCGAAGTGCTAAAAGTGATGCGAGAGCTTGCAGAAGAGGGCCGTACGATGGTCGTGGTAACCCATGAAATGGGATTCGCCCGATCAGTGGCCGATCGAGTAGTATTCATAGATCATGGCCAGATCGTCGAACAGGGCGACCCAGAAGAGGTCTTCAGCCATCCATCCCAGGAGCGTACACGCCTCTTTTTGGAACGGGTGTTACATCCAGTGTAGTCCTGCTTTGTATTCTTGCACGGCAGGTTTTTGCAGCCTTTGCAGGCTACTTTTTCTCTCTTAGGTAGCGTGAGGACAGGTGCCGTCCGGTTTACGGCAGAGAAAGGGCAATCAAGATGCAATCTCTTACCCGTCGCTGGTCATTCGGGGGGGGCCTGGCGATGTTGGCAGCACTGACCATGATACTCTCGGCCTGTGGCGCCGGCAACGCTAGCACGAACAGCACCCCTTCTACTGGAACCACCCTGATTCCAATCCAGCATGCCGCTACACTCATCCCCGGTGAATTCAAGTGGGGCGAAGATTCTACCGGCGGCATGCCCTACATTGTTCCCCAAGACAGCAACAATCCCGGCGCCCCCTACTATGGCTTCGAAGTGGATATAGCTAACGCCATGGCCAAGTTGATGGGCATTAACGAGGTTCCGACACAGATTACCTGGTCAAACTGGCCACAGGGTCTGCAGAGCCAGCAGTTTGATTTCTTTATGAACGGCTGGGAAATCTCCAAAGATAACGTGCAGGCAGCTGAGTCCAGTATTCCCTACTATGTTTACACCCAATCTATCGTAGTTCTGAAGAGCAATACTACGATTAACTCATTTGCCGACCTAGCCGGTAAGAAAGTCGAGACTGGAACCGGCTATGAGGCCCAGACGATCATGGAGAACTACAACGCGCAGAACCCAAGCAAACAGATCCAGATCGTAGCGACCGATAACCCAACACCGTTCACCGACCTAGATTCGCACCGCGTGGACGCTGAGTTCCTCGATACACCGATCGCAGAGTGGTACGGCGCCAACGATCCAAGTGGCAACTACAAGATCGTGGGCGGCAACGACCTCTTCCCCGGCTACTATGGTATCGCCTTCAGCCCAACCAACCCCAATAGCCCAGCGCTGATTCGCGAAATGAATGAGGTGATCTCGGATCTTTGGCTAAACGGAACCTTGAAGAAGGTCTATCAGGATGGCGGCGCTTACAACTCGGGCACCAACAATAATCCGATCTTCGTCAAATACGATCTGTGGAATAACTCTGAGGCCTGCATAGGAAACTTTATGCCGGTGAACCCAACGCATGTCGCCAACTGCCCGGCATTTCCGCCTACATCCTAGGAACCAGCAGGGGAACCTTGGTTGACACACCGGGCGGCAAGCCGGCATGAACATTCCCAACAAGTGAAATGCGCGACCGGTACGGTGCAGTAATCTCCGCGCCGGCCGCATGGTTGGTTTAGCGGCTTGTGCGATGCGCATGGCACGTTCTAGCACGAGCGCAGCAGACACGCGTTGGATATGAGGGGATCCCTATGCAGTATTTCTCCAGGCTCCGTTCCTCTGCGGTTTCGGCTCTGCTCGCTATAATCTTTCTCTTCATTGCCGTGATCTTCATCGGCGCGCTAGAGAAATCCCAGCTGTGTTCCAGCTACAAGACGGTGGCACAGATAGAGAGCTGTAAGAACGAGAGTCTGATTGCTCCCGGGAATCTGCTGCACTATAACGCGCTATTCTTCCAGTCGCTGTGGAATGCGATTACTGTTGGGACCAACAATGCCGGCATCCCTTATCACAATTTGTTTCTAAGCGGCCTTGGCCTCACCATTGAGTTCTGCTTCATTTCCATGCCGCTCGCTATCGCGCTGGGTCTGATCTTGGCCTTAATGTCACGCTCAAAGTTCGATATACTGCGCATCCCGGCGCGCTCTTTCGTAGAGTTCTTTCGCAACACCCCTCTCCTGGTTCAGCTGGTCGCGATTTATACGGGACTGGCTTTCTTGCCGCAGTCATTTGTCAATGCCTTCACTGCCGGCGTGGCCACACTGGTGCTAAACTATGGGGCTTACGAGTGTGAGAATCTTCGGGCAGGTATTGACGCGCTCGACCGTGGTCAGGGCGAAGCTGCGGCAAGTCTTGGCTTTAGGCGCATGCAGACGCTTCAACTCATCGAGATACCCCAGATGATTCCGATTGTGTTACCCCCTATTATCAATGACCTGATCTACATGTATAAGGACTCATCGATTCTAAGCCTCATCACCATTCAGGAGCTGACTGCACAGACTCAGACCCTGGCTCGACAGCATCCAGCGACTCAATGGCAATTCTACTTCATCGGCGGGGGAATTTACCTCCTCTTGAGCCTGCCGCTCGGCAGGCTGGCACGGGTGGTTGAAGCCCGGGTCAAGTCGCTGAGGTTCAACTCCGACATCGATACGACAACCGTCGCTATGGAGGTGCTGGTCGCCTCTATCATCTTTGGTGTAATCGCTGGTCTGCTCGTGGTATGGCTGCCGCAAGGCTTTTCGCTCTCAACACTAGGAACCAGCCTGGCCAACCTTGTCGCGGCGATTGCGCTGGCTGCCGCGCTAACCGCAGGCGTCGCCCTGACCCTCGGACTGATCATCTATATCGCCAGTAAGCTGCTACGGCTGCTCCGTGGCCGAAACTCAAGAGATGAAACGTCTGCTCACTTCCCTCAAAACGGCGGTGGCGGAGGCGATGTCGATATGGCGGCAGCGATGTCCTCTAGTGATCTTTGAAAGAGGTGACAGATGGCACAGTTATGGCCGGCTCTTAGCCTGCAGATTCCTAAGATAATCAGCGGTGCCTTGGTCACGATTGTCGGCGCACTGATCAGCATGGTGCTGGCCATGATCTTCGCCATACCCGCAGGGCTCGGTCGCCTATCACGGGTGCCTGCTATCCGCGGCGTCTGCACTTTCTACATTGAGGTAATTAGAGGCACTCCGCTATTGCTCCAGCTCCTCATCTGGTTCTTCGGGGTTCGTATCGTGCTGCTCACGCTCTTCAATTTGAATATTGATACGGAAGTGTACAACCTGCTCACCAGACTGAACTCCAATAGTCTGTTCCCTCAGAGCGGCGTCAGCGCGATCTTCTTTGCGGTGATTGGCTTATCTTTCAACTATGGCGCGTATCTGGCCGAAGTAATACGTGCCGGCGTGCTGGCGGTAGACAGCGGGCAGAACGAGGCATCGCTTTCGCTCGGTCTCAGCCGGTTCCAGACCATGCGTTTCGTTGTCCTTCCTCAGGCGCTCCGGATCATGATTCCGCCCATCACCAACAACTTCATCACGTTGGTTCAGGACACGGCGTTCTGGCAGATTCTCGCGGTATACGAACTCTCACTGACGACCCAGAGCATCGCCCAGGAGACCAACAGCAATTTGATTCGCTGGGAATTCTTCACCGTAGAGCTTGTCATCTATTTTGTCATCTGCTATAGCCTGGCTCTGGCCTCGCGTCGACTCGAGATGCAGAATACCTCAGGAGTCAGAATGCGCAGACCCTTGTTTTCACTGCTGGCATTTCAGCGTGAGCACTAGAGGTACCAAGCAGATTCAAGTTGGACACATAGCCACGCACGTCGACCCATTCTGCTCTGGCATTCACCGGTGGACGTGCTGATAATCGGCACGACCCATGCTTCACCTACATCATGAATCAGATCCACTGAAGCACGAACTGGCAGAGGAGCAGTATCCATGTCTCACAATAATGATAACTATATCAAGCCGCGCTCCACCCGAGCCCGTCTCCACCTGCCGGCCACCGAGGAAGCCAACCAGATCGAGCCGGTGCTCCGGCTAACGGACGACGAAGCGCTGGACGCCGCCATCTATCTCCATGATCTCGATTGGAGCGTAGGACGTACTCGCGACGAGTTACGCCAGGTCTATCTGAATTTACCACTGGCTATCTATCTGCGCCTCCCGGATAGCAAACGCTTCACCTCGGCGGGCGAAGTATTGCACGAGGTCGGGCTCGCGGCAAGCCGCGCCGAAGGTGACTTTATGGGCGCCAGGCCCGATTATCCGGCTGAGGAATCGGTTGACGATGGCGGCCCTCCCGGCTGGGGAACGGATGAGTCCGAGCTGGAGGGCACCCTGAGCATAGATGGCGGCAGCTCCGAAGATCGCATAACCGGCCCAGAGCCCGCTAGCGAATGATAGCGCCTAACTTGCGGGCCCGACGCTCGGCCTTCTCCGCCTCTGGGTAACGTCCGAGAAACTGCAGGCTAGCAGCTTTGCCTGCCCAAGCCCAGGCGTCGTTGGGGGCCAACTCGATGGCGCGATTATAGGAAGTCAGGGCTCTCTTGTAGTCCTTCCGCTGAATACAGACATCGCCGCGTAGCAGCCAGATCGACGGGTCGGTGGCCTCTAACTCCAGCAGGCGCTCGATGGCGGCCAATGACTCTTCATAAGACTCAAGTTTCAGCATGACAAGGGCGCGGCCCAGCCAGATATCTCCGACATCCGGCTGGAGGGACTGGGCCTGGTCGAAGGCCGCCAGTGCCTCCTGGTAGCGTTCTAATTCAGCCAGTGCGGTAGCTTTACCAATCCAGGCCCAAACATCATCTTCCCCACCCGAGCTGAGAGCCTGGTTGAAGTAGTCGAGAGCTTCCGGATACCGTTCCAGATCAGAGAGTGCCTCACCCTTGCCGGTCAGCGCATCGCTGTCTTCTGGGTCGAGGCGTAGCGCTTCGTCAAAGGCCGCCAGAGCTTCCCCTGGTCTGTCCAGCGCATTCAAGGCTTCGCCCTTGCCCTCCCAGCCGCTTACTTCCTCGGGGTCGAGAGTCAGAGCACGCTCAAAGGCCGCCAGAGCCTCCTCCGGACGGTCAAGCTGCACCAGCGCATCCCCCTTACCTGCCCAGCATTCAGCCTCATCGGGGTCGAGGGCCAGGCCGCGTTCATAGGCGGCGAGAGCTTCTTCCGGTCGATCCAACACCGCCAGGGTGGCAGCTTTTAACTGCCAGGCCATTGGATCGGTAGGATCAAGTGCCAGTGCGCGCTCGCTCGTTTGCAACGCCTCCTCATAGCGCGCCAGGGATCCTAGAGCATCTCCCTTGAATAGCCAGAGCTCAGCCTCGTTTGATTCCAGTTCCAACGCATGGTCATAGGCAATCAGAGCCTCCTCGTAGCGTTCCAGCTCACTCAGCAGATTACCCTTGAGCACCCAGCCTGGTAAAAGGTCAGGATCGAGCTGCAACCCTTGCTCATACGCGTCGAGCGCCTCTGCATAGCGTTCCAACTCGCTGAACCATATACCGCGGGCCAGCCATTCTTCCGCGCTGATACTCATGAGGATACCCTTTCTCGCCACGCGCTCGCCCTTCCGCCAGTAATCAGTACGCTGATAGCCCCGAGAGTAGGCTGCGGTGGCCCGCTACCCACTAGACATAATAAAAGCCCGCGTGGATCGAGACTGCGCTCACCAGGCGGGCACTGCGCCAGTAGACGGCATGGCTAGCGATTCTTGAAGTAATCGGCGTTAATCTGGATATATGGTCTTTCGTTGGCAGGCACCGCGCTCTCTTCGAAGATGGCACTCACTGGACACGCCGGCTCACAGGCGCCGCAGTCGATGCACTCATCAGGATTGATATAGAGCATCTGTACATCTTCGTAGTCGCTCTCGCCCTCGGCGGGGTGAATGCAGTCCACCGGGCAGACATCGACACAAGACCCATCTTTGACGCCCACGCATGGGCTGGTAATTACGTACGTCATGAAAAAACAACTCCTCATAAGGTGTGTTAGATTGTGCGAAGCTACCGCCGAAAGACTTGCGCTGCCGGCCATTCCGCACTCATTATACCGATTTAATGTACCAATTGCTACTTACTTGGTGACTGACTGCTCTTGCTCTCCCGGGTTAGTGGGCGGCAACGGCCTTTCCGCCGCCGTCGCTGTCGGGTAGAATTTCCGAGGCATAGATGCGCACTCCAACGAGTCCGAGAATTGTCCCCAGGGTAAGCGCTGGAGCACCGAAGATCAAGAGCGAAGTGGCTACATGCTCCCCCAGCGCAGTCGAAACCGTGCCGACCGCCCAGGGCGACCAGACGTCGCCGAAGAGATGGCCAACCAGAAGCGTCGCCGCCAGCGCGGTTGCCCGGATGGCTTTGGGGGCGACATCCTGCGCGCAGGCCAGCAACGGCCCAATGGGCAGGTTGATCGTCAGGACCGCTACCACACCAAACAGAGCGAAGAAGATCAGCGAATGAGTCAATAGCATCAGCGCATAGGCTGGTATCGCCAGACCAAAGCCAACCGACGCCGTCAGAATGCGGCCGCCATGCACCCGTTTGCCAAGCCAGTCGGCGACGTTACCACCATAGAGCTGCCCGGTAAGGCCACCCACGACGATGACGATACCAGCGACGACATCGGTTAGCGTCTCACTTAGATGGAAGGGACCATTGGCGGAGCGGAGATAAATCGGCAGGAAGGTAACCGCCGGCGTAATGACTAAGAAACTCATCGCCTGAAGTAGGGAGACAATCCAAATAGTTCGAATGCGCGCTACATCGCGCAGGGTCAGCCACAGGTCATGCGCCGCCAGGCGAAGTCGCGGCAAACCCAGAGCCTGCTCTTCTCTCAGCTCTTCGTTTACCAGTGGCGCGTAACTGGAGGATTCACCAGGGGCCTTGGCAGGTGCGTCGGCAACAAACCACATAAGCCCAGCCAGCAGAAAACCAGGGACCGCGCTGAACATGAAAGCTACACGCCAGCCGGCCGTTGGGCCAATCAGTGCCGCGAGCGCGGCGCTTACACCGAAGGCCAGCGCTACACCAACGATCTGGCCGGATGCCCAGCGACTGGCGATGCGAGCGCGTCGCTCCAGAGAATAGTAGGCGCTGAGCAGCGCAGTTCCCGCCGGATAATAGCTGGCCTCGCCGATGCCTACCGCGGCGCGCGTCACAAAGAGCAGCGGCAAGCCCATAGCCAGCCCGGTTGCTCCGCTGGCGACGCTCCAGATGCCGATACCAACCGAAACCACCCGTGCCCGCGAGACTCTATCGGCAAGCAACCCAAGTGGCAGAGACGATAGCGTGTAGATCACTATAAAGGCGCTACTCAGAGCGCCAATATTCCCATCGGTCAAATGAAATTCGCTCTTGAGGGTAGGCGCCACCGCCACCGCCAGGAAGCGGTCGAAGAAGTTGACCGTGTTGATAGCAAACAGCAGCCAGAAGACGGGTACAGCGGTGCTTATCCGCCGGTGCTTTGCACCGGCTGCTTGCGAGGAAAGGGCATCTGCCGCCTCAGGTTGGCGCGCCGGAGGCGGAGGCGCCGCTGGGGTCCGATTCTTCGACACCGGAAATAACCTTCTCAACTGAATCGCTGGAACGGCTCACTTTCTCTAGGAGGAGATATCTCCTCCTAGAGAAAG
>JBKQTH010000041.1:0-7735 GCA_052143275.1 Ktedonobacterales bacterium
CTTTGCGGCAGAGGGCGAGCGCCGCCCAGCCAATCATTACAATGCCCCACCTAAGCTCCGAGGGGCTCTCGACCCTGGCGAACCTCGCGCAGGAATAGAGGAGCGTACTCCTCTCGCCCAGAGCCCAGCCGGAGACCGTCTCCTAGAATGGCACCCCAGGAGACAGTTGGGACAGGGCAGAGCGTAGCAGACGCTTAAGCTCTACTTGGCGGGCTTATCAAGTTCTTTGACCTGCACGGTAATCTGCTTGGCTTTGGCAGCCTGGGCCTTGGGTACGTGGATTGTCAGCATCCCGCGCTCGTAGGTCGCGGCAATCTTGTCGGCATCGATGGGTCCCGGCAGCCTGACCGTGCGGCTTACCTCGCCCTCGTAGAGCTCACGCCGCACATACTTGCCGGCTTTCTCACCTTTTTCCTCACGCTGACTCTTGTGCGAGGCCCGGATGGTCAGGATGTTCTCCGCGGTGGTGATCTGGATCTCATCGGGCTTGACGCCAGGTATGGACGCGTCGATCACATACTCGTTGTCGGTCTCTCGTAGATCCAGTGGGAATAGCTGGCGAAATGGTTGAGCAACAGTCGGGCGAATGAAACTATCCTCGAGCAGTCGATTCATGGCTCGGCGCAGCGGCATGAAGCCGCCAAGTGCCTCGTCCATGAACTCATCAATGGGTTCCCAGGGTGTCATTGCCATAGCATGTCTCCTTCGGCACTGCAAGGAAAATGGCCAATCCGGCTCAATTGCATCGTGGGCCGTGTCGACCCGCTGCATATCCTGCCGGCAATAAACATGCCACTGGTGCGGCAAAGTCATGCGGGGGTTGCGCTCAGCGAGCTAGCCTACAATTCGTCGAGAAGAAATATGCGGATGGCTGGTACAATAAATGGAGACCTCCTTTCAGGAATGAAACGCTGGGCTTTTCGGCTTGGCTCGTCGATGTCGGCATTCGTATTCAGGAGAAACCATGAGCAGCCGAAGTAACTACAACCAAACGGTTATTGAGACCTTTCACGCGAACGGCGGCAAGGTACCGGGCCCCATGCCCATACTGCTGCTGACTACCACTGGCGCGAGGAGCGGCCAAGCGCGTACGACGCCGGTGGCATATTCAACCGATGGCGACTGGCTGGTTATAGTGGCATCTAAGGGCGGCGCCCCTACTAACCCCGATTGGTACTTCAATTTGCTGGCCAATCCCACCGTTACCGTGGAGTTGGGCAGCGAACGATTTCAGGCTCACGCCGGCGTTGCCGAGGGAGAAGAACGCGAGCGATTGTACGCTCAACATGCGGCGGTGATGCCGGGATTTGCCGAGTATCAGCAAAAGACAACCAGGCAGATTCCAGTGGTTATCCTGGATCGCATTGGCTGAAAGCCGCCGGCGTGTTCTCTATATCCTGATATCGCCTGCTCTTCGACCGCCTCTTACGCCCCCGGCAAGGCCAGACTGGCCCTGATCAGCGCTGCCCGCTGCTCGTACTCACCAGGAGTGAGGAACAGCGTCCACTGGTCGGGCCAGATAGGTGTCCCGGGTGCGGGATCGCCGTAGTATCGCGGCTTGATATGGCAGTGCAGATGGGGAACAGAGTTACCCAGCAGTTCGAAGTTCATCTTGACCGCGTCAAAGACCTCTTGGAGTACCCTGCCCACGCGCATCATATCCGCAAAGAACAGTAACTGGTCGCTGTGAGAGAGCTCGTATGGCTCGCGCACGTGTCGGTGGCAGATCAGCACGCAGTAGCCGGGCAGCGACTGGTGCTTCGAGAGTCGCAAGCGACTGATGGCCAGGTCAGACACCATATAGCCTTCATCGTTGGCTGGCGCATCCATCTCCACTTCGACGCAGAGCGGACAGTTCTCGCCCCGAACCAGCGCATCCCACTGCTCGCGCGGCATCCAGTCTCCAGCCGCATTAGACATCTCTCACCCTCCCTCGTTCCCGCTCACCGCACCGAGACGGCGCGGCCTTCATTCCATGTCTACCATGATACCGACTACGTCAACGCCAAGATGCGATCGCCCAGGTGTCCCGGTCGCAGCCGAGCGCGCACAGATCTCTTGACAGATCCTCCCACTTAGGTTATATATACCTAGGTCAGGAGTACATAGGTCGCAAATACTTATGTCAGCCATACTTAACATTGGCGGGGAGCGCAGGTGGTGCACAGTGTATGTCGATATCTTGATTCTAGTAATCCTGGCCGCGCGTCCGCAGCACGGTTATGACATTAAGAAGAGCGTCCAGCAGATAGCCGGTAGGTCCGTCTCTCTCAACAACGGGCAGCTATACCCGGCATTGCGGCGATTCGAGGAGATGGGAGCGATACAGCGCGTGGTTGAGCGCCAAGAGGGTAAGCCCGACCGCCATATCTACCACCTGACCGCGCTCGGACACGAGGTGCTGCACGACCTTGTAGCCGAGTTCCCGCCCGAGGTCGCGCGCCTGCAAAACGAATTCTTGGTACGCGTGTCGATGTTCGATCTGCTGGAGCCGGAAGAGCGGCTGGAGATTCTGGCGGCGCGCCGGGCAGACCTTCAGCGCTCGCTCGACCACAGGCAGCAGATCCTGGCCATGGTGGGCACTGAGAGACTGGCGATGACCCGCTTCGCCCAGCGGACAATGCAATTCGACGAGCAGCAGATACAGCACGAGCTGGAGTGGATCGACGAGCTGGTGCGCAATGTAGAGGCACCGGAAGGGGACAAGATACAGCCATGAGCACACAAGTATCTGGTGCAAATGCCAGCCAGCTCTCGTTGCTCGCACTCTGCGGTCTCCTGGCTGGACCATTCCTCAGCATGGTGGACTCGAACATCGTCAATGTGGCACTGCCGGATATCGCCACCGAGCTGCATGCCTCACTCGCTACTACCCAGTGGGTCGTCAGTGGATATTTACTTGCGCTTGCCGCCGGCCTGGCGGCCAGTGCCTACCTGGCGAAGCGATTTGGTACACGGCGCATCTACCTGGCAAGCCTGATCGGCTTCACTGCTGCCTCCGCTTCCTGCGCCCTTGCTCCCACAATTGGCTGGCTGATCGTGCTTCGTGCTGCCCAGGGATTTCTGGGGGCGCCGCTGGTTCCACTGGCTATGAACATGCTTCTCGGCGGCGACAGAGCACAGCGAGAGGAGCTGACACAAGGGTTCCCGCCCGCAGCCGGCGTACTTCTCTTCCTGGCTCCAGCTCTGGGACCGACCGCCGGCGGACTGCTGATTCACCTGTCTGGCTGGCCGCTTATTTTTCTGGTCAACGTACCCTTTGGCGCGCTCGGCGCGCTGGGAGCCCTACGGACACCTGCCGATCCGCCGGTCGAGCGGCGCGTGGGCGTCCCCTTCGACCCATTGGGGCTGCTCCTGCTGGGCGCCGGGCTGGTGTTGGCAACCTACGGGGCCACCGAGGGGCCGCAGCAGGGCTGGGCATCGCTCACCGTCTGGCCGTACGTCGTCTGCGGCGGCGCGCTGCTCTTGATCTACATCCTCTGGGCGCGGCGCCAGGAACATCCCGCGGTGGACCTGAAGCTGCTGCGCAGCCCGCAGGCGGCGCTGGCGGTAGGGCTCTGTGCGCTGGCGTCGGTAGTGATGTTCTCCATGCTGGTGCTGGTGCCCATATTCATGGAGCAGCTGCAGGGAACGTCGGCACTCACTGCGGGTTTGGCTCTCTTGCCACAGGGGCTGGTGACCGGACTGGGGATTGGCGTTGGTGACTGGCTCGCGCGGCGTTGGGGAGTGCGGACAAGCGTGCTGCTAGGCATGGCGCTGTTGGCGCTGACAACCGCGTCGTTGCTGGCGCTGACGCTGACCACGCCGGCGTGGCTGACGGCTCTGCTGCTGAGTGGTCGCGGGCTAGCGGTGGGCTTAGTCATCCAGCCACTCCTCATGGCCATGCTGGCTGGCCTGACGCCTCCCGAGGTACCCGACGGCAACACTCTCTTCAATGTGGCCGAGCGTCTGGGCGGCTCGGTTGGCATCGCGCTGCTCACGACGTTTTTCGTGAGGAGCGTTGCCACGCATATCAACGCCGTGCTGGCGCCGTTCGGGATACCAGCGAGCGGTCTTCAGCTCGGGGGTGGAGTGCCCGCCAATCTGCCCCCGGCCATTGCGGCTCAACTAGGCCAGGCAGCGGTAGCCGGCTTTCATGACACCATCTGGCTGCTGGTAGCGCTCTCCGCTTTAGGATGCCTGGCGGCGCTGCTGCTGCGCCGCGCGCGTGCGGCAGGACCAGCTGGAGATGGTCAATCGCAGGGGGAGAAGAAGCCGGTGACTGCTGCGGAAGCGGCTCACTAATTTAGACTGGATCGGTGCAAGCGGCTAGTCCGGTGATTCGGTCTGTCGCTGCGGGAGTTCAATGGCAGTGTAGGTGAGGACATCCCAGGCGTTATGGATGCCAGTAAAGAGGAGTAGAAGCACTACCCCGCCGATGACGAACAGATCCGGAACGGTACTGCCTTGGAGCATAAATGCCGAGACGACGAGTATGAAATACGCGACGAGTGGTAATGAGGCGTTCCAAAGCCAGTCCTCCAGCACGGGGCTGTAGGCTTCCTGACTGAGCATGCGCCATATCACGATGATGGAGTACACTACCCCGCCCAGACCCGTGAGGCCGAGCACCAGGCTGACAGGCACGGGCGCCGTCCAAGGCGCGCTAAGAATGGCAGAGATCAGGAGCACCGAGCCAAAGTGCACGACCGTCGGTGTGTTGAACGCCGCAATTGTCCGGCTGGCGCCTCGCCGCCGGCGACCCGCCGCTCCGATCAGAGTGATGACCACAAATGTCAACCCGGTTAGGGCTCCAGCCGACGAGCCGGTGATGACGTAGAAGTTTTGCCAAGCAGTAATCGGCAACAGGGAGGCCTCCAGCATGATTGACTCTCCTGATGAGCAAGCGGTCCAACGCGTCACACACACTTGCGACAGACCGCCACTCAGCATGCATTTCCGATGATACGTTTCGTTACGCTACAATTTACCACTGGTTTGGTGAGGTGCTCTAGCATGGCGGCCAGCACTACTTCATAGGGAAGGCGGGTCACGATCTGATTCATATTCTCAGGCCAGACGGAGATCCACTGGTTCTTGAATGTCGTGAAGGGATGCCTGGCGGATCGCATAGTAGGGCGCCATCGCTTTGCTCCTCCGGAGATGGGTATACGGCTTGACGACCGGCCGGTCAGGGTACACGCCGGATGGTTACCTCGAGCTTGTCGTACTTATTAAGCCGATAGATGAGGCTGGAGAGCAGCCAGCTGAGCAGGAAGATGGCGATGATCCCTACTCCGACCCAGCCGAAGCTGGTGCCACTGGTTAGATTGCGGACAAAATCCCAGAAACCTCCGGTGAGATTCAATTGACCCTGTATGATACTCAACGTCTCAACTCCTCCGATGACAAGCGCCACCAGCACTGAGATGAGAGTGATGGTCATATTGTAGTACAGCTTGCGAATGGGTTTGACAAAGGCCCAGCCATAAGCCCCAAGCATCATGATGCTGTCGGTCGTGTCCATCAGGGTCATGCCGCCGGTGAACATCAGCGGCAGCAGAAACGCCGAATAAAAAGGCACATGGTAGGTTCCTATAGCTCCGGCGAGCACAAACAAGCCAATCTCGGTCGCGGTATCGAAGCCCAGACCAAATAGAAAACCCACTGGGTACATCTTCCAGCTCGCATCAACTGTTTGGAAGAGCCCGCGAAAGATACGCGCCAGAAACCCCCGCTGGTTGAGCATGGCATCGACTTCTTCCGCATCATAGGTCCCACCGTGAGTCACCGAGCGGAACGCTCGTACGATCTGCACCAGGATGATGATATTTATGAGCGCCATAACAAAGAGAAAAAGCGCCGAGATGAGGGTGCCGACTAGGCCGGCAGTGGTTTCTAGGGGTGAGTTGCCTTTCTGGATACCCTGGCGCAGAAAGTTCGCTCCCAGCCCAATGAGGGCGGCGACCAAGAAGACGACAGTGGAATGGCCCAGTGAGAAGAATAAACCGACGGTACCAGGTTTCTTCTTCTCCTGCATTAGCTTCCGGGTCACATTGTCGATCGCCGCAATGTGGTCGGCGTCAAAGGCGTGCCGTAACCCAAGCGTATAGGCGGTGGCGGCCAGCAGGAGGAAGACTGGGTACTTGAAGGAAGTGAAGATAGTAAGACCCCAGAGGACTACGTTGATCGAAAAGAGCAGAGCATAGATACCCAGGACCTTGGCACGCAGCCCGGGAGTGTCATCGCTGAGGATGCGTCGAAGCGTCGCGAACACAATGAACCTCCGTCTATACGCGGACTCCCGTTCTGCACTATAACGTACACGGCTCCTTAGTAGCAAATACAGCACGTCTTGGCGGGTAAGCTCACTCACACGCACTCTCCTCTTGACGCGCACCCTGGCTTTCCGGCACAATGCCGCCAGGGAACCAGCTAACCCGGGAGGTATGAAGCAAACATGAGCGGATGGAATTTAGTGGGGAGCGTGCTGGCAGACGGTGTAACCGACATTAAGAACCTCGGTACCATTGCCCAGGCATTTGCGGGCATCCTAGCTGGATTGATCGCGGTGCTGGGAGTTCCGCTGGCGTTACGCCAGGTGGTAAATCTGCAACGCGAGCTGCGCCGCTATGAGTTCGAGACGCGACGAAAGATGGATAATGAGGCTATTCTCAACATCAGCGCCGACTACAGCCTGACCCGGCCGGCCTACGATTTGCCGCACGTTAGCCACCCTGGTGTACGGCGGTATGAGCCGCCACATGCCGATCTCTCCGAGCAGCCCACTCCGCCGGCCGAGCCCGGAAAGCGAGTTCTGCGCCTCGACCTGACCTTGGAAAATGTCGGCGAAGGTTCGGTGGATATTCTCGCCTGCCTGGTTGCGGCTCGTGAGCTTGAACGGGTCGGTGAGGGGATCGTCTCCGCTGGACGTGATGTACAGTGGGAGGATCTGACGCCCCATTACTGGACCGGCGATCCCTTGACCTGTCTCTCCCCAGGACTCTCCACTACCAAGCATATCGTCTACGCCCAGGATGCGCTGGTGCGCATCAAGTCGAGGAGTCACAAAACGCTCGCCCGCATCGACCAGATTCGCGAGCGTCCCGGCCAGCAGTACCTCTACCTCCTATACCGGGTTTTTGTCGCGGCTCGCCGCTCCACTAGCCCGGCCGAACAGGTTCAGGCATGGGCAAATCTGCAGCGGGCGTTACTGAATATCAACGCGCCGGCATTCCGTGCAGTTACCAAAGAGGATGATCCACTGGGGTATGCGGCAACTCCTGATGGATGGCGGCTTTTCCTTCACTTTCATGAGACACTGGCCGATCCCAAGCTTCCGCGCCTGCGAACCGAAGCGGATCACGAGGAGCTTGCTATACGGGACCCCACGGAGCGGCGCAGGAGCGAGGAAAGGCATGAAGCCGAGCTAAGGGCCTACTGCGAAAAGGCGCTTCTGCCGGCCTGGAAACGGTTCCGAGCGGAGTACGATCGCATGTTCCAAGAGGAGACCGGTTTCCAAGCCTTGCTCACTGACCGTGCCTTCCGCGCCCGCCAGCGCCACGTCTCGCAGATGTTTCCCTGGTCGAACCAGGAGATCTGGACCGAGTATTTCTATGTGACCGTTGAAGATGCTGTCTAAGTGGTGCATCCGGCAAGTTTATAGAACTGAAGGAACGAGAGCAATCCCCGGCTGACGAGCAGGGCGGTGCCGGCGTCTGCGGCCCCAGATGAAGGGGTGTCGATGGGTGTTCCA
>JBKQTH010000042.1:0-5573 GCA_052143275.1 Ktedonobacterales bacterium
CAGATCTCGATCCAGCACCAAGCTACAGCGCCGGCAGTGAAAGGTCCGATCCGAGAGAGTCAGCTCCTCATCGAGCCACCCACACCCACTACACCGCTTGCTCGAAGGCTCCCACCGGTCGGCGAGAATGACCCGAGCGCCATACCAGGCGGCCTTGTAGAGCAATTGCCGCTTGAACTCGGAGAACCCCACATCGCCAATCGCTTGCGCCAGACGATGGTTCTTGAGCAGCCCCGCTACATACAAGTCTTCAATCACCAACACTGACTTGGTTTTCGCCAGCTTAGTCGTGACCTGATGCAGCGTGTTGTGACGTTGATTCCTCACCTTCCGGTGCTGCTTGGCGAGCGTGCGGACGGCTTTCTTGCGGTTCTTGCCACCCTTCTGCCGCCGGTTCACCACCCTTTGGAGTCGTTTGAGTTTCTTCAGCCGCCGCTTCAAATGGCGCGGGTTGGGGATCACCTCTCCATCGGAGAGGGTAGCCAGCTGCTTGATGCCCAGATCGATCCCAACGACCGGGCCGGTGTTGTGGGGCACAGGGTGTTCTTCCTCCACCTGCAGACTCACATACCAGTGCCCCGCATGCTCACTCACGGTCGCCGACAGGATCTTCACCTCGCTCCCGGTCGGCAGATAGCTGTGTTCTTTGAGTCGTAACCGGCCCAGTCGGGGCAAGACGATCGTCTCTGCACACACCACAACCCTGCCGGTGAGCCGAAAGCTCCCCAACCCCTTCTTCTTGGTCTTCATGCGAGGATACCCTAGCTTGCCTTTCCACTTCCCCTGCTTCTTGAGGGCACACCGCCGGAAGAAGTTGGTAAAAGCGGCATCCAGGTTCCATAGGGCTTCTTGTGGCGCGCATTTGGAGACGTCATACATCCAGGGAACTTGGGTTTTCTTAAGGGCATTGAGCTCGCGGTGCAACTCGATGGCGGTCGGACTCTTCTTGGTGGCCTGGTAGCGTTCTTGCTTGACCTGCAGCCCCCAGTTGTAGGCCCACCGAGCCGCGCCGGCATGCTGCTTACAGATGGTCACCTGCCAGTCGTTGAGGTCCAGTTCGGTTTTATAGGCGCGCAGGACCACCACAGCTGATCATCCTTCCACTCCGAGACCCACCTCGATGATAAGGAGGTCCTCTCTACCCAGTTGCTAGAACAAGTGTACCATACCCTACTGCTGCGGTCCAGTGCGAACAGGCGGATATAAACGGGCAGATATGTCCATACTATCTGTATCTAAAACATAACCCCCTGGCCCAGTTATGAATGCTTCATCAGATTCCCAGCCGTGCTCGTCGACAGCCCACTGGCACGGTAGAGGGCCTCTACTTCGCTTTGGGTCAAAAGTCGAGAGTCGCCAATCTTCAAGGCATCCAAGCCGATCGGCCCTATTCGGATACGCCGTAACCGAAGCACTGGATAGCCAATAGCTTCGAGCATGCGCCGCACCTGGCGATTGCGTCCTTCGTGAATCTCAATGCCTACCCAGGTAGCGTCACCCTGGCGCTCTAAGGTCCAAAATCGTGCGGGTGCGGTGCGACGACTCTGGTCAGCAAGCGGTATACCCCGCTCCAGACGCCGCAGGTCATGAGTGGAGGGCTCGCCAGCAACCAGTACGCGATATTCCTTGGGTAACGCATAGCGCGGGTGGGTGAGGCGGAGCGCCAGCTCTCCGTCATTGGTCAAAAGTAGCAGTCCCTCAGTATCCCAATCGAGGCGACCGACGGGATATATTCGCTGTTTGCGCCACTCCGGAGGCACTAAATCAAGCACAGTGCGCCGCCCTTGCGGATCACTGACCGTTGACATGGTACCTGGTGGCTTGTTGAGCATCGCATAGACATACCTGGTTGGCGGCTGTACCAATTCTCCACGTACGCGCACCTCATCAGTGGCTGGATTTATTCGAGTTCCGAGCTCGCGCACCGCCTGACCATTGATGGTTACCGCGCCGCCAATGATGAGTTCTTCAGCATGGCGGCGAGAGGCCACGCCGGCGTGGGCCAGATACTTTTGCAACCGCTGCCGGCCGTCTGCCGGCTCTATTTGGTGGCTGGAGTCGGAGCTGTTAGTTGGTGCCGTACCCGGCTTGTTAGGGTCATGTCTTGGTCGAATGCTCATGTTTTCTAGTATACTCTATCCCCCCATTTTCCCAGTGGTGTTGTCAAAGCGAGTAGGAGTGCGTACGATAGCATTCGACACCGGCAATCGAACCGAGGACCCTGCATGGGCTGAATCGGATGCGCCCTGTTTTGCTTGGGGTCTCTAGCCATTTCGAAGACAGATGTGGATGGATCGATGTGCGCCGGTAACCCAATTTGCTCTTCAAGACTGGACAGGGGAGGTTAGTTGATGGGCCGAGATATGCGAGATTCCTATCGTCCGCGCCGTGGTGGCGACCCCGACGATGAGCAAAATAATAACAATCCGAGTAATCCTAGACGCCGCAGTCGTGACCGCACACCGCAGCCTCCCCGCGGCGGCAGCGGTGGTAGCCTCGGGCAGGGCGGCAGCATCATTAGGCAGCCTCTCACTCCACCGGAGCCGGCTCCGGAGCGCGCCGAGTATGATCGCCGGCCGGGCCGCCCACGTGACGATAACGACTATCGCTCCGGCGGTAGGCCGGATGCCTATGATGCTCCAGCTCGGCCATCGAACGGCGGCCGCAGCGGACAGAGCGTCCGCGACGGCCGCCGTTCGATGGCCGAGCTGGCGCGAGATGTATCGCGCAATATGTCGCGCCAGTTGAGCTCAGTCGTGTCGCGTGTGGGGCGCGCGGTGGAAGACCGGCCGCGAGACGGGCGCCCTCCCCGTGCGCCGGTGCCGAATGTGTACGCCAATCTCTCCGAGGAAGAGACGCTCAAGCTGCGCGCGCAAGCGTATCGCCGGTCGCGAAGCCGTCTGGTTGCGCGTAAATGGCGTCTTGGACGGATTCACCCCAACCCGATCGGCTATCTCGTCGTGGTCATGGTGGTGGTAGTAACGTTGGTCTCCCTGGCCATCGGAGGCGGAGCGGGCGGCGTCTACGCCGTGAGCTATTACCAGCGGCATGTGCCCGATATCCAGGCACTTGCCAGTTTGAGAAACCAGCAGAACAGCGTCATCTATGACCGAAACGGCAACCAGATCTATGTCGCGCAAAGTACCAGCGGTTTCCAGCTTTATGCTCCCTTGGCGCAGATCAGTGCCAAGCTGCAGGCGGCCACCATCGATACCGAGGACCATAGCTTCTATACCAACGATGGCGTCGACCTCTACGGCACCCTGCGCGCGGCGCTCGCCGACGTGCAGTCGGGAGGCGAGGCGGTGCAGGGAGGCTCGACCATCACCCAGCAGCTGGTCAAGAACATCGTGCTGGACGATACTTCGCAGACGATAGAGCGCAAACTCAATGAGGCGATTCTGGCCTACGGAGTGACCCAGCAGTATACCAAAGCCTTTATTCTGGAGATGTATCTCAATACGATCCCGTATGGAGACCAGAATATTGGGATCGAGGCGGCGGCCCGCAATTACTTTGGCTTAACGGCCCAGAAGGTCAACGGGACCTATGAGCTGGCGAATCAGCAGCTCACCTGGGCGCAGGCCGCCATTCTGGCGGCGCTGCCCAACGCTCCCTCCGAGTATTTACCCTGGCAGTATTCCTGCACCAAGGCGCCGTGCCAGCCGGACCAGTGGTCGAATCCGTTTGAGGGGAATCCGGAGGCCTGCGGCATCCACATTCCCAGCTTTGGGCCGGACTGGTATCTCAATCCGGCCAACGGGCATGAGTGGCTGGTTTTCTGCCGGGCGGAGCTGGTGCTCTACAATGTGTATCAATATGGCGTGCCGGGAGACGCGGCGCTGGACCTGACCTGGAGCGGCTATCAGCAGGCGCTCGAGCAGGTCGCCAGCCTCCTGGTCCAACAGCAGATCTACCATTGGGCCGGAATCAACAGCGGCTCCGGCAGCAACACCGAGGTGGCAGACGATCTGGCGCCGCACTTTGCTACCTACGTGATCGATGAGATGGCCAGTGAATTTGGGATCAACGATCTGGCCACCGCTGGGTTGCACATCTACACCACGCTGGACATGAACCTGCAGAACTATGCGGTCAAAACCATCCAGAAATATATCAACACGCCCTTTACTGAACCCTGGTACCCGGTCTCCAATTATCCTAATTACAATCTACCGCTCTCTGCCCCGGTCAGTGAAGGCGGCGGCAATGCGCACAATGGGGCGTTGGTAGCTATCGATCAGCGTAACGGCGATATTCTGGCCATGGTCGGCTCAGTGGATTTCAATGATACGGCCTCCAATGTGCTGGGGCAGAATAACATCACGACGTCGTCTTTCCGGTCGATGGGATCGGCGACCAAGCCGCTGATGTACGCCACCGCCTTCCAGATGGGCTGGACACCTGGCATCATGCTGCAGGACGAGCCGATCTGCTACCCCGTGCCTGCCCCTGATCTCACCTATGTCGACCCCGATGCTCCGGCCTGCAAAGGCTGGTATGTGCCCCACGACTATGAAACGGAGAACTTTTCGGGGACCTTTCCGCTGCGCCGGCAGTTTGACGGGTCGCTCAATATTGCCGCCACTGAGGGCATGGAGTTTGTGGGAGCCACCCCCCAAACCTCGTTGAACTTCATCTCAATGGCGGACCGGCTGGGAGTGACCACGATCTACAAGAACGACATGGGTCCGACCACGGCGCTGGGCGGCCAGGATATCTCGCTGCTGCAACTGACCAGTGCGTATGGGACGCTGGCCAACCTGGGGCAGCGAGCGCCGGCCCGGGCGATCCTTCGAATCACCAAAGCCGACGGTACCTTGCTCTGGGCGGCTCCGACTCAGCCGCAGACTCAGCAGGTGATCACCGCGCAGGCGGCGTTCATGGTGACCTCGATACTCTCCGACAACCGGGCACGGTACCCCTTCTTCCGCACAGACAATCCGCTGGTGCTGAACAACCCTGGCGACAATCCCAATTATGCCAATATAGCGATCGCGGCCAAGACCGGTACCTCTTCGGGAACTAATGGACCTAACGATATTGTGACGGCCGGTTATACTCCGTTCATGACGCTAGGGGTATGGGTAGGCAACACCGATGGGAATGATTCTTTGAATCCAGGGATCATCGGTATAGCGGGAGCGGGGTACATTTTTCATGATGTGATGGAGTGGGCAGCCGAGCATTACAACTGGACGCCGGGTGCGCAGTTTGCCGTGCCGAAGGATATGGCGAGAGGAACATTTAACTGCAACACCGGGCTGGCGCCGTATCAGGGATCGACGACCAGTGACCTCAACTGCGCCTGGAATCCGGTGCCGAGCTATGGCAGCGGGTCCTACAACCCTTATGATCCGTCCGGATTGTATGGCACTGGCAGTGAGCTGACCCATATGCCGGATACCGACTGGTACATCGTGGGAGATCAGCCGGTCACGTCCTGACCCAAACTGACCAACTAGCCGGCCATATACCTGCTTCTCCCCCAGGTCCTGGCGTGTATATGGTACGGTATAGCATATTGGGCGTATCTACTTTCTCTAGGAGGAGATATCTCCTCCTAGAGAAAG
>JBKQTH010000043.1:0-6721 GCA_052143275.1 Ktedonobacterales bacterium
TGCATGGGGCCCCCGTAGCCAACCGCTACATCTCGCGCGGGCAGCAGATCCTACATGAACTCTCGGCACGGTTGGGCACGACGTCGGCGGTGGATGATGCGTGAAGTCCATGCCCTGACCTCTGCAGCCGACACGACGCTTAACCACACTCGACGCCGCCTTCGCCAGCCACCTGTTCTACTTCTGCTGCGCCTGAACAGTTACAGCGGTGCCTCTAGCCCGGATTATTCATGGAGAGAAGCGAGGAGAAAAGAGGCATCTCAGTGCTAGAACGAGTGCAGATGATCATTCCCACTCGAGCGTACAGGAGATACCTCATGGCCCAGTTTCGCACACGGCAGCGCCCGCCTGCCATGCTTCCCACCCGGCCACAGCACGTTCCCTTTGACGCCGGCCGCCTGACCTCGGATGGTGGCTTGGCCTGGATCGCTCAGGCTGATGCCGTCCTGGGTTTGTGTGCCGCCCTGGCCGGCCAGATTCGTGACTGGCGGCGGGGCCCGGTCCAGCATTCGGTGGAGACCCTGGTGCGGCAACGGATCTTCCAGATCACCTACGGCTACGACGACCAGAACGATGCCGCCACCTTGCGCAGCGATCCCTTGCTCAAGTGGGTCTGCGGCCGCCGACCGGAGAGTGGACTGGACTTGGCCAGTCAGCCCACCCTCTCGCGACTGGAGAATGCCGTGACCGCACGCACCTGCTATCAGCTTGCCGTCGCGCTCGGCCGCATCTATCTGCACCAGCGGGAGCAGGTCAGTCAGCACTAGACCGGCGGACCGCCCACGCACATCCTGCTCGACCTGGATGGCACCGATGACCCCACTCACGGCGAGCAGGAAGGTACGGCCTACCACGGCTACTACCGGCACCACATGTATCACCCACTGCTCATCTTCGATGGAGAGACCGATCAGCTCATCACCGCGGTCCTGCGACCTGGGACCGTGCACGCTAGCCGGGGCGTGGTCGCCGTGCTCAAGCGCGTCGTCCTCCTGCTCCGGGACCGCTGGCCTGGGGTCAGCGTCGAGCTGCGTGCGTGAGCCGCGGCTTTGCGGTGCCGGCCCTCTCCGCCTGGTGCGAGCAGGAAGGCATCACCTATACCATTGGCCTGCCCACCAATGCTCGCCTGGAGGCCCTGGCGGCGCCGCTGCTGGCACAGGCGCGACAGCAGCACCAGCAGACCGGCCAGAAGGTGCGCATGGCCGGCGAGACCGCGTATGCCGCCGACTCCTGGCCGCGTGAGCGCTGGGTCATCTACAAGGCGGAAGTCCTGGCCAAAGGCCCCAACACCCGCTTCGTGGTCACGACCCGCCCCGATCCTCCGCTGGACCTCTACAACTGGTACGTGCAGCGCGGCACCTCCGAGCAGTGGATCGAGGATCTGAAAAACGGCTGCTTTGCCGATCGGCTCAGTTGCCACTGCTTCTGGGCCAATCAGTTCCGGCTGCTCTTGCATGCTGCCGCGTACTGGCTGCTGGATACGCTGCGGCGCTGGCTCATGCAGGCAGGTCTCCCCCGACTCCAGCTCGGCACGCTCCGTCTGCGGCTCATCAAGATCGGGGGCTGGGTGCGTGAATGGGTGCATGGCGTCGCGCTCCACCTCGCCAGCAGTCACCCGGGCGAACCTCTCTGGCGCCTCCTCGCCGCCCGCTCCACACCGACATGAAGCCTCTGGGCTAGGCCGACGCGCGCGCCCGGTGCCGGCGCAC
Organism: Ktedonobacterales bacterium; assembly: GCA_052143275.1. Classification (GTDB taxonomy): domain Bacteria; phylum Chloroflexota; class Ktedonobacteria; order Ktedonobacterales; family JADMIN01; genus JAJPKE01. The sequence continues at coordinate 1,710 of JBKQTH010000043.1, forward strand.
TGCCTGTCGCGCCTCGCGGCGGATGGCTGGGTCCGTCTCCTGAGTGGCCAAAGTCTCTAGGACTTGTTCGACGCGCGTGTCGCGGTGGCCGCCCAAAGCAACCGTCGCATGGCGCCGGACCTGGATGCTTGGGTCAGCGAGGGCGCGGTCGATGACGAGGGCGACGAGATCATCGTCCGCCGGGAGCGGGGCCAGCTTGCAGACGTCGCAGCTGAGGACATGGAGTGCCATGCGTCGCACGCGCGGCACGGGATCGTCCACCAATTGCCGCAGCGGACCCACGCAGCGGTCGTCAGCGAAATGATCCAACGCGTGCGCACAGTCGTACCGGACGCGGGGGTGCGCGCTCTTCAGCCCTTCGAGTAGCCCATCCACCAGCAGTGGATGCTCGCCGCGCGCCACAATGAGCGCGCGCACGGCGAGGATGTCGCGCAGGGGCAGACGCGAGAAGCGCCTCGCGAGCCCCGTCACCTCCTTGGCCACGGCGAGGTCGGTCAGCTCGCGGGCGAGCTCTCCCAGCGCCTGCGCCCGCGCAGCACGGACAGGCTGCCCGGAAGGCGGAAGCATGCGTGACGCGCCAATGCTCATCTCGGTGGGCTGCTCGCGTGCGGTCTGCTCATTGACGGCCAGCACGGAGGCCTTCAGTTTTGGCCAGCTCGAGAATCCGTTCTCCTGCGCGATGACCAGCAGCGCATGCGACAAGCGCACTGCAGGGTTGTCAACGTGGGTCGGCGAGAGACCGACCAGATGGGGCAGATGAGCGGCGACCCGCGATTGGGCGTGCGGATCGGCGGCGCGAACGGCGCGGAGCAGATCCTTTGCCTGGTTCTTGAGCTGTTCAAGGTTGGGCGAGCCGGATACCAAAGGCATACGAACCTCCTCATATCGGTGCCTGTCGTCCGCTATTCCAGGCGAGAAGAAGGTTCGAATCATCAACGCGAGGGGACCAGTGGGCTCAGCCCTTTCCGCGGACCGGATGCGACTGGGTTCGCAGGCCCTCACTATATGTGCCGGTTGTGGGCGACGTCAAGACGTAGCGGACCCGTGCCTTCCTGCCCGGTTGAAACCTCATGAATAATCCGGGCTAGATGATGAGGGTAGCGAGTAGTCTATCACTGATCATCAACGAGACGAGAGACAGCCCTTGGACCATCAATCCAGGGGCCGTCTCCTTCGGCTTTCCGTTCGGTCGCGCCTTGCTCGCGTTTACCTGCTCAAGCAGTGAGCGGTAGTTGGCTACCACCTCTCTGTTGTACGCCAGTATGTGGAGGACAATGTCGCGCCGTTGCGGGCTAATGGCGAGCTCATCGGGGGCCTAGTGGATCGCTTCGAGATCTTGCATTTTGTTGCTCCTTAGGGGCAACCAGGTCGGAACCGTTCCTGCCTGCCATGTTCGGCTTTCGGTCATGGTAGGTGAGGGGAGAGGGATGATATGAAGGGAACGGTGTGGTACAGTGGGGGCGGGTCCTGGCGAGCGGTTCATCCATTGCATTGCCTGCCCTCTACGGGCGGAAAGACTAGGAGACCAAGGTGGCCAAGTCACCACTGAACACCGAGACTAGCCCGATGCACGGCACACTCAGAGGAGAGCAGAAAGGATCACAATATGGGAACATCAGTTGACACTGAGATAGCCTCACTACTGACGGCTAGACGTGTTCTGAATGCCAAAATATGGGACGTTCACCACAGTGGAACAAAAAACCGAAAGAAGCTTTTCAATGCCACTGCCCCACTCATGGCGGCATTGCATGACAACAGTGCCGCGTTACGATCTGCGATCACAGAGCGTGTATGGCGCGAGCATCCGGATTGGCGTCGTGCCAGAGTCGCTGACCAACGTCAGGTCATGGATTTGACGGAGAGCATCTACACGGAAATTGTCGGTAAAGTTGACTCTCCACCTGTCGACGGCAAGGACAGTGTCGTATTGGCTTCTCTGACTGAGAGTGAGTCTTCACGCGCTGCCCAAAACAAGTAAGAAAAATGGACGACTAGCAGTATGGCAGATCCCTACGGCCTGCTCTTGCCAAGACTCGAGCCACTACGCATGCGCAAGGCGATGACCCAACTCGAGCTCGCCAAGGCGGCCAGCGTGAGCCCGGCAACCGTGAACCGCGCCGAAGCCGGCGTTACGATCAGCATGGAGAACACGCACAAGATCGCTGTGACTGATATTCTTATAGAGGCTCTTATCCAAAATGGGTGCTGGTTTTGACAATTCTGATATACTCAGCAGTATCGATACCAGCCGGCAATGGCCGCTATTCGTACATGCGCAGGCGTAGCCACGGTCTATAGTGCGCGCTAGCATGTCACACTTCAACCAAAGGAGCAATCCATGAGCGAGCCTATTCTCACAATCAAGTCTGCTCAAGACGCTGTGGAGTTGGCACTGACCGACGCTTCAGTAACGATGAAGCTCTCTGAAAGCGTGCTGAATGAGGCACAGAGCGAAATGCAGCGGGACCTGCAACGCGACTCCGATGTGCAGAAGGGCGGGCTAGCTGGGCGCTTTAGCCAATTTGTCGCACATGCGGTAGATTCGCTGTTACACCAGACCATCGAGTACGACATCGCGGACATCAAATCAGTGGAGTATCAGGATGGCGGCCTGGTCTTCAGCTATAACAAGAAGCACGCGTTCTCTTTCGAGACAGTCAGTGTCGAGAATAAACCGGCCCTCAAGTCGTTTGCAGAGGCCGATGCCCGCGCCTTCGTGCAGCAGTTCGCCCAGGTCAAACAGAGCCACCGCTAACTGGCGGATAGCTCTAGCACACCAAACGCCAGCTGAAAATTGACCCTTGTCCAATTCGGGCGGTGCACTCAGGCGGCGTGATAAAGCCTTAGCGCCGTACGTGTCCAAAGTTGGCTCCGCCAGATGTCTGGCGCTGGCGGCATCTTCGGCCGGTTGGCAGCTGCCTGTTCCTCAAGTATTCTGGCAATGCAAGATAGTATCTCAAGGAATAGATGATATGCACTGGCATTGATTTCGGTTCACAAACGGTGACTATCGCCTTAGATCCCTCATCTGTCTGATTCCAGATGGGCATGACTGTGTTGCCCAATCGGCTCTCAAGTACCCACTTTGGCCCATCTGGCACCGATGTCTTACCTCTCGTCCTCGTGCTCCGCCGAATATCCGCGACCACGCAGCTATAGTGAAGCTATGTCGGTTCTCCTTAGCCGTGCTAACCGCAGGTAGTGCATGCCGAAGGGACGAACGAGGCAACAGAGAAGGATGTTTGACCATGTCAGCAGATTCTGAACGTTATCTTCTCCAGCGCGACGCGTACCCGGTGCTGGCTGATGCACTCGGAGAGCATGTAGAGACCGTGATCTCCGTCCACCAATTGCGCCGTGGACTCTGTCACGCCTACATTATAGGAAGGCCGCACCACTTTGACGCGGTGATTCTTCAGAGTTCAGGCAGTACAGAACTCCGAGGCTTCGGTCATGACGCCAGTGCCCTCTATGAATTGCTTAGGGTCATTCCTCACTGGAGTTGCGTCGATGTGGCTCCGGAGAGCGCACATGCACTTGGGCAGCTCATCGAGCAACAACTGGGAATCACCGTTCGGTACTATGCAGATCTGCATCACGCGTTGAAGAGGCCAGTTGTACCCTGTCACAGCGCGGCTGTTCGACAATTGGCGCCCAGCGATATTTCCTTGCTCGAAACCGCACCCGAGGAAGTCAGGCCGGCAGGATTTGAGACCATGCACGCCCTGCTCACTGAGGGCATCGTGGCCGCAGCTCTTATTGAGGGGCGTTTTGTCGCCTGTGCCTACACATCGGCGAGATCGCGCGACTACGCGGATCTGGCGGTTGCTACCTTGGAGCCGTGGAGGAACCGAGGATTTGCTCGCTCAGCCGCCGCACTTGTGGCGCAAAAGGTCCAGGAGGCGGGGCAGATTCCGGTGTGGAGTACGGGTGAAGACAACGCTGCCTCATTGCGCGTAGCAGAAACGCTTGGTTTTACCAAGGCGACAGCATTGACCTATGTGATTCTTCAAGGGAATAAGGCGTGGATTCCCATCCCGTTCACGAGACCCTAGAGGAAACTCCCCCTCAGTCTCCGTTTTTCCAGAAGCTGCCAAAGAATTGGTGAGCATGCAGACGACTCTGGCCGCCAAACTGAAACTGATGCTGACTCCTCAGCAGTTCGGCGCCCTCCGCCAGACCCAACTGGGATACCAGGACGCCTTGAACCTCGTGAGCCAGTACGCCTTTCTTCATAGTAAGACCAGCAACCGCAAACGCCTGCGGGCAGCCACCTATTCCCAGCTGCGCTCCCTCCCCCGGTTTCATGCCCAGCCCGTCATTGTGGGCATCCAGGTTGGAATCTACGCCGGATCCTGCCGTGCACCGTCGCATGCTGGGCTAGACCGCGCCTTAGCCGAAGGGCCAGGGGTCAAGCGAAGTCAGCGCGGGCGGATGAGATCGAGGCCGGTGCGTTGGTCTTTCTCGCGAACGAGTTCAGTGTCGAGCGCCGTCAGGATCATCTCGAGCGTCGGCTCGACGATGCCGTGGCCGAGGTGTCCGCCGAGCGTCTGGTAGTCCGCCGTGCCGAGGACGATGTGCGAGTGGATGAATGGTTGGTTGTCGCGCAGCGAGACGTCGCCGACAAGGCTGAGCACCTCCACCTGCTGGTCGAAATCACGGGCCTGATACTGCATGATCGCAGTATCGAAATACCTGAGCTGGAACTGCTTGAAGCCCCCGATGGCCTGGAAGTGGCCGGCGGCGACGCGCTGCTCGGCAAGATAGCGGGTGAGCGTCTCCAGGACCTCGTCGCCGGGGTCGAAGATCAGGACATGCTCGTTGCCGCTGCGTTGGACACGCATGGGATTCCTCCTCGTGTTGTAGCGCCGCCGAACGTGATCCTGATGTGTTGCAGCATGTTCCGTGCCGCAGCCCGTCCCCTACCTCAGTGATCTGCTAAGCGTCACTATAGGGAACCAGCCTGTTAAAAAAGACCGACGAAACGCATCATGAGGAGACGAGTGGCA